>JBPCOJ010000031.1:0-24635 GCA_051000345.1 Pyrinomonadaceae bacterium
TGCCCGTATGCGATTGCGGCCTGCAAGGAAATTGTGCCGCCGCTGGCGGAGATAAAGCCCAATCATTTTGCGGCCTGCATACGCATCAGCCCCGCCGAGCCTGACATCGAAAAGGTTGCGCCGAATGATGCGCCCGGGCTGCGCGACGAACAGCGCGTGATCGCATCTTGAAACATCCCGGTTATTAATCGTATACAGTAAGTGACGGATAAAATGCTCGGCGGGCTAATCGACAAGAGTTTCGCGCGAAGGCGATAATCTTGTCTGAAGGCGCGCTAATATTTATACTGCAAGGCAAGGAGCCGGAAGCATATTTCGCGCCCGGTTCCGAACATTAAAGTGCGCGTGCGGTCGCACTTTCTCAAGGAATAATATTGATTCGCTCCCCTAACCGCATTTCGGACGCGTTACACGTGACCTTGCAGATGAAGGATACTGCCGCCACCTCGAAGCGCGCCGTCGAAGCACAAGCGCCCAAAACAGCGCCGCCCGGTTTTGCCGACGGACAAAACGCGCTTGCTGCCGCGACAGGCCTTGCGCTTTTGCTTGTCGAAGGCCACCAACCTCCCGCTCTCGCCGTTTCAAACAACAATTCCATTTGCCGCGCCTTTCAATCCTCGCCGGAGCACGCGCATCTATGCGAACCGTTTTGCGGCGTCGCTTATGAACGAGCGCAGGAATCCGCCGCAGATACTCAATATAGTTGTCATGCCGGATTGCACTGCGTTGTCGTTCCCATTGAAATTAAAGGCCGAAAGCTGGCAGTTATCGGCGGGCGCGCCTTTCTGAAAAGCGCAGACTATCGCGCGCTCGGCGAACGCATACGCGCCGGTGATTTGCAGGACTTGCTCTCGGATGATTTATTCAAAAACGTCATCTTTGCCGCTCCCGAAGATTTGCAGGCGCTCGACTCGCGCATCTCGAAACTCGCCGCCGATTACAATCGCGCTGCTTCAGTTGAAACAACGCCGCTGGTTGTTGCTGAAACAATCGAGCAGGCGATTGTTTCGAGCGAGAGCGATGTCGCGGGCGCTCCCGTTGCAGATACGCGCGAAGTCGATGCGCGCGAAAATTCTGCGCACGATCTTTCGCTGGCGGGCATCTGCCGCGCCGCCGCGAAGGTTCTCGGCGAAAAGTATGATTTGAAATCCTTCGCCTTGTTTATCGGCGACAAAAGCGGGCTATCTCCGTCTCTTGTAGGCGGGCGGTTTCAGAAGCAATCATATTCTTTGGAGTTCAACGATGAAGACGCTTTGTTTGTCGAAGCGGCGAAGGAAGAGCGCTCGCTAATCGTTTACGAAAACACGCGCGGGCGGCTTTCGTTGCGCCCCGCAGATGGATTGGAAGCGCCGGACGAAGCGAAGACTGCTATTGAGCTTTTCCCTTTGATTGTTGGTCATCGAGCGAAGGATGCTTTGCTTGTCGCCGATGCGAAGCTGACGAATGCGAAACGGCGCGCGCTGCTGGAATTCTGTCAATCGCTCGCATTGCCGCTTGAAATCATGCGCTTGCGCGGCGAGCTGGAGAAACGAACGCGTGCTGCCGATAATTTGCGCCACTTCGCGGAGCGCATTAATGCGGACGTGCCTGACGAAAGCTATTTGTCGATTCTCCAACATTCCGCCGAACTGCTGCGGGCAGAGCGCGGCTCGCTGCTGATGTTCGATGAAGCGTCCAACGAATTAGCGTTCAAGGCAGCCGTCGGTTTTCACACGGAAGCCGCGACGGAATCGCGCGTGCGGCTCGGCGATAGCGTCGCCGGTGCGGTACTTCAGACCGGGCTTCCGCTCGTCGTCAATGATCTGCAAACAGCGGGTTACAATCCTGCTCCCGCCGAGCGTCGTTACAAAACCAACTCCTTTATCAGCTACCCGATCTCGATTGCCGGGCGCAAGGTCGGCGTACTGAACGTCACGGACAAAGCGGGCGGCGGCTCCTATGATGATGTCGATCTGAGCCTTCTCGAAATGATTGCGCCGCAGATGGCGCTCGCGCTCGACCGCGCGGGTTGGCGTGAAAAGGCGACGCAGTTTCAGTTGATGGCGATTACAGACCCTTTGACGAATTTGCTCAATCGCCGCTATCTCGAAGAACGATTGACGGAAGAATTGAAGCGCTCGAAGCGGCAGGGCTACGCGATGAGTTTTATGATGATAGACATCGACGACTTTAAGCCCTACAACGACCGCAACGGGCATCAAGCGGGCGACCTTGCGCTGGAGATGACGGCGCAGAGTTTGAAGTCTGCGCTTCGCGCGGCTGACGTTGCGTCGCGTTACGGCGGCGAAGAGTTTTCGATTTTGCTGCCGCAGACGAACCTCGCGGAAGCAAAGGTAATTGCCGAGCGTATTCGTCGGCGCGTCGAACGCACGCGCTTTCCGCACAGCAACGCGCAGCCGCACGGAGCCGTCACTGTCAGCATCGGGCTGTGTGCCTACGAGCCGTCGCTCGACACGGCGGCAAGCATTATCGGCGCGGCGGATCGCGCGCTTTATCTCGCCAAAAGCCATGGCAAAAACCGCGTCGTGTCTCATTCACCGCAAGCCGTCAATTCGCGCGCGGGCAGTGGATTGAAGGACAAAGAATTAAGGGATAATACTGATGATGCCGCCACATGAATCGACGCGCGTGCGGCGCATTATGAATCGCGTTGCGCCGGACGACTTCATCGGGCGCGCCGCGCAATTACAACAAATCGCCAGCCTCGCCGAACCCGGCGCGCGCGCGCGCGGTTTGTTTCTGCTTGCCGCTCCCACCGTCGGCGCCTCCGAACTATTACGTCAAAGCTACGACCAATTATTTAATCGACACGCGAACATCGCGCCGTTCTACTTCGCCTTCTCCGCGCAGGACATTTCAGCCGCTGCTTCAGCGCAGCGCTTTCTGCAAGCTTTTCTTACGCAGTGGATCGCCTTTCGCCGCTTTGATTCTTCGCTCGCCAATGCGTCGCTGACCGTCGCGGAGTGTGTGGAAATGGCTCCGCCCGCCGATGCCGTTTGGATCGAGCGGCTCGCCGAAATCAGCGAACAATCGAGCGGCGACACGGATCAACTTGTTCATGCCTGCATAGGCGCGCTCGAACGTGCCGCGACACACACGGCATCAGTGCTCGTGCTGATCGACGATGCGCATTTAATTGAAAACTTAAACGGCGGCGCGGCCTTCGGCAGAGCATTAACGCAGACGCTTCTTCGCTCCGGCCTGCCTTTTGTGCTTTCCGGCCTGCGCCGCAAAATGCTCGATTTCATAGACGCTGCGCAAATCGCTACGGATCACACTGCGACAATGCACTTGCAGCGACTAGATGAACCGGATGCACATCGTTTGATAGAGCGGCTCGCGCGCCGCAATGAAGTCTCGATCAACGATCAAACAAGGGATTTGATTGCGCAGCAGTTGTCCTGTAATCCCTTTTACATAGGCACGCTGATACAAGCGGCGCGCGAGCAAAAAGTTTCCTTGACGAGCTTTCTCAATTGCCAGCAGCTTTACGTCGATGAATTGATGGGCGGACGCCTGCATCGCTATTTTTCGGGTTCGCTCGAATCAGCCGCGCCGCAAGCGTTGACGAGCCGCGCGCTCATACGCACGCTTTATGAATCGTCGGGCAACAACGGCGGCGGGAGCGGCAGCCGTAAATCGGCGATTGAAGTGTGGCGCAAAAGGATCGGCCTCGAAGCAGATGCCTTGCAGTCGTTGCTCGGTAGATTGGACGCGCGCGAGTTAATCAACGTCGAAGCGGATTTAGTCGAAGTACCGAAGGATTCGCTTCCTTGGATGGACTATTTGCAGGCTCGTTATCGTCTCGACGTTGCTACAGATGCGCGCGTGCTCGTCGTCGCCGAAACATTGCGCCGTTGTTTGAAGCGAGCGCCGGAAACAATGGCGCGGCATTACCGTAAAGAGTCGGCGATTGACTTGAAGGATGTGCTGTCGCGTTTCGATTGCCAGCGCGTGCCTGCCAGTCTCTTAAGCTACGAAAAATTCGCGCGTCTTTATCGCGGAGCCGAAGCCGCAGACATTAATAACGGCCTCGGCAGCGAAACGGATTTAGTGGGGTTGCCGCAGGCGGTTCATGTGGCGGGTTGCGCGGCCTTCGATGTTCCGGCGGGCGCGCGCCTCGATGACGAGCGTTGTGGCGTCGCGCACTGCTTCGACGCGGGCGCATACACGGACGCAAGCGAAGTCGTGTGGCTGGCGGCGCATCTCGAATCCAAAACCGAAGCGGGGCGCGCGCTGACGCAGTTGATGTGTGATCGCTTGGAGAGTTTTGCGCAGGCATGTGGAATGGGGCGCGTGCGTTTGTGGCTAATCGCCCCCGAAGGTTTTACGGCAGAAGCTTGCGAGTTGCTCGATGAACGCGGGGCTTACGGTTCGAGCCTGCGGCAGATCGGGCTTTTACAAACATTGCTCAAGCGCAGCGGCGACGCGACAAATAACGGCAAGGAAACAGCGCCGGATGAATTCGAGATGGTGATTCCGATGGGCGAGGATACGGAGTTGATTGCCGCGCACACTTTGGAGCATATCGCGCGCCGCATTAACTTTCCGCCCGAAGCGATTAATCAAATCAAGACGGCGCTCGTCGAAGCCTGCATCAATGCGGCGGAGCATAGCCATAGCCCGGATCGAAAAATTTATCAGCAATTTCTCGTTGGAAGTGATAGATTAACCGTCACGGTTTCAAGCAGAGGGGTTGTCGTCGCGCCCGAGAGCGCAAACGAGCCGCCTGCGTCGCAGCAAAACACTCACATTGAAGACGTGGAAGAGCAGGCGAGCGAACGTCGCGGCTGGGGACTCAAACTCATACGAACTCTGATGGACGAGGTCGAGTTTGAGCGCGTGGACGACGGCTCGCGTTTGCGAATGACAAAATATCTGTTGGGGTAAGAGAGGGCTTACTTTAATGGCAGAACCGGCAAACGCCGTACCGGTGCGTTCGCGCAGCCAGGGTAATACGGCTGTAGTGTACGCCAGCGACTATCTAAACAAATTAAGCGGCGAACGAATCGAACGCGAATGCCTGCGGCAATTGGACGCAGGCATTCGCGTGCTCGTCATTAATTTTAGAGACACGGAACTCGTCAACAGCATCGGCATCTCAATTCTGTTGGGCGTGATAGATGCCGCTAAAAGCACTCAGGCGCAACTCGTTTTTTCCGATGTCAACGACCACACGGTGCAGCTTTTTGAAATGCTGGGGCTGACACGCCACGTCGCTCTTGCGAAGGATGAAGTGGAAGCGCTGGCGGTCGTAGATTCGTTTTCAGCGATGGATCAAACAGGGGTTATCAACCATTGAAGCGTAGGAGCATCTTATGGATGCAATAGAAGACAGGCGCAAACTGCTGCACAATTTTGCAGCCCTTGCCGATTTGGGGCAAGAGATTGCTGAAACGAATAATTTTCAGGATATGGTGCGCGCTTCCTTGCATTTGCTTTTGGGTGCGCTTGCCATACGTCGTGGCGCGCTCGCTGAATACCGCGAAGAAGATCGCACGATGGAATTTGCATCTCAGCGCGGCATCAGCAGCGGCGCTTTGAGTGCCTTACACCTCACAGACGCAGAAGTAGAAGAACTACAGAGCCAAAGAATCTGCAAGGTCACGCCGACTAATCCGACGCTCACTCCAACACATTTCGTTTCACAGCATCGAAATCTTTTAGAGGCGGTCGGCATAGATGTGATTTTGCCGCTCGTCGTGCGCGGCAATCTGCTCGGCCTCATACTACTCGGCGGCAAAGCGAGCGATCAGCCTTTCACCGTTGAAGACGAGGAAATCGTTTGTTCGATGGCGCGGCACATCGGCGTCGGGCTGCACACGCATCGTTTAATCAAGGAAGTCGAACGCCGCGCGCTCGAAAATCTGAAGCTCTACGACGGGATGCGGGAAACCTATAAAGACACGGTGCGCGCCTTCGCCGCCGCGATTGATTGCAAGGACAAGTATACGCAAGGGCATTCCGAACGCGTCGGCAAGTATAGCGAAATCATCGCGCGCGAACTCGATTGGAGCGAAGATCACATAGAGGGCATCAGCGTCGCGGGCTATCTGCATGATGTCGGCAAGCTCATCATCGACCGCGAGATTATCAATGCGCCCGGCGCAATAGACGCCAGACAATGGAAGGAACTAAATCGCCATCCGGTGATCGGCTACGAAATCCTCGCGCCGATTCATCATCCCTACGCGGACATTCCTTTAACGACGCGTCATCATCACGAACGCGTGGACGGGCGCGGTTACCCGGACGGATTAAAGGGCGACGAGATTCCCATCGGCGCTAAAATAGTCACGCTCGCCGATTCCTTCGACGCGATGACGACGGATCGCCCATACAGACAACGTCGCCCGCTCGATGACGTGCTCGAAGATTTACGCCGCAACACAAATAAGCAGTTCGACGCCGCCATCGTCGCCGCCTTCTGCCGCGCATTCCTCAAAGAAGCAAGTGGTGAAACAATTGATCGCCGCATCACAGACATTCTCGGCGAAGATTATGTTCGACCACATCGCATCGCAATGCTTCTTACAAATCTGCTCGCCGAACTCGACGCGCCGGAACTTACCGCCGCCAAACGTATAACATAGGGTTTAGCGCGTTGCCGGGTATATCTCTGCAAAGCGATTGATGAAAGCAATGACGGTAAATTGGTTAGCGCCAGCGATGCTACCGAGCGCCAAGAAGCCCATTGATCCGATCGGATCAATGGGCTTCTTGAACGTAGGGTGAAGTGTAATTCCTTCGACTACCAGCGCCGTGCAATTGCTATCTATTCGGGTTGGATGCGAAGCGTGAAACTGCAAATTACGATTTTATCGTCTGGAGAAATCAAGGTGCGCCCGTCGCGTGTAATTTCGCGGTTATTGACGAGCGTCGGGTTCCTGCCTTTCGCCGTCAGGTAATAACGCGCTTGCTCGTCGCGCGCGAGCGTGGCGTGAACGCGGCTTACTTCAGGGTCGCCTTTGAGCGGCAGATCGACGGGAGCCGCGTTTGAGCCGCGCCCGATAGTGATTTCAGGTTTGCTGATCGGCAAGACGGATTCGCGCACGCCTTCGCGCCATATTTCGATGGCGTAAAGCTCTGCGGGACGAGCGCGCACAATTGTTTTCTCGCCTTCACCTTCAAATGATTCCCCTGCCGAATTGTCGTTCGGGTTCTCGTTTCCATCAATGGAAGCGGCGCGCGCGCCTGCCGAAGTTTTCGCGGCGGAGAGTTCAACGGGGCGCGCCGTGACCATCGTGTGGCCTGTCTCCGCTTCGTCCCAGACGGGCTGCACGCGGAATTCGCCTTTGTTGAGCGTGCCGTCAACGCGCAGTTCGACGGCAAAGGATTTCGCAGCCAACTGCGTCGAACTGCTTAATTCGCGCGCGCGTTCCGACAATACATGAAAGAGTCCCTGCTCAAGCCCGCGCCGCTTGTCGCCCTGCCAATCTTTATCGTCGTCGGCGCTTAAGTACACGATGTATTCGCGCGGAATATATGTGACGCCGCCGGGCGGTGTAAACATTTCGCGCTGCATTACCGCTTCGACTTCGCGCGCGACCTTCACCAGAAATTCTTCCCATACGCGGCGCGGGCGCGATTGCTCGTCCGCCGCCGCCAAAGGATCGACTCCGCCTTCGCCATCCACCCAGCGGCGTATGGATTCAAGTATGCCCACTCTTGTTTCCTCTTTCGTGCAAAATAAAAAATCAGCGCTTACTGTATTTCCAGAAACCTCTTGTTCAGCCAGCCGCGATCCTTGGAATTCGGATCGGCCTTCGGCTGGCTGTGTTGCAGCACCTGCACTTCATAGAAAATATTTCTGACGCTCAACACGCGCACGCGCGAACCCATTTCCGCAAGGCCAATCGGATCGTTATTGATGCTCGGATCGGGACGCAGATTAACATTAGTTGTCGCAATTGCTTCACGCCCGATGTTTGCCGTATCCGCCGCGTTCGATTGCTGCGCGGGCGTTGTATTGGCGGCGGGCGTCGCATTCCAGAAACGCGAGCGAACGTAATTGTGCGTTGCGTAAAGCATTCCGGCAAGCGCCGCGACGAGCAGCACGGCGACGAGCAGTCGTGCGTTGCGGCTTGCTATCAATCCCGATTGTTTGATTAAGGATGCGTCACGTTGAAGCGATTGGGGAGACGCGGAATTTTGGCGCGCATCCGGAAGCGCGGCGAGCGCTTCGTGCGCGGTCTGGCGACGCTCGCGTCCCGACGCTTCATGCGCCGCTGCTGCCGCGTTCGTTGCTGCACCGATCACCGGCACGACAATGCGCGGGCGTTCTTTGCCGTGCGCCGCAAGCACCTTGCCCAGATCGCGTGTCGTGTCAAAGCGTGGACGCGGCGGCGCGGCGTCGGAAAGCGCGTCATTTGCCGATGACAGATTCGTATTCGGGCGATAAAGAGTTGCCTCTTCGTCGGGCTGGCGAAGCATTTGCGTCGGCGGCAAAGCAGCGTCAGACAATTCAGCCCAGAACTCCTGCACTGTTTGATAGCGCGCGGCGGCGGATGTTTGCGTCGCACGACGTAGAACTTTAAGCACTGCCGTCGCCCATGTCTTACCGGCAATCGGCGCGGGAAATTCCGTGATCGGGCGCTGCGCAAAACGGCGCGGCGATTCTCCCGCGAGCAGCGTATAAGTAGTCTTCGCAAGCGAATAAATATCGGCGGCGGGCGTCAGGTGCGGCTGCGCTCCTCCGGCCAGAAGCGAAGCATCTAGCTGGCCTGTGTGCGAGAGCGGATTGTGTTCGGGCGGCGCGTAAATATTTGTGCCGACGCGCGTGATTACTCCATCGCCGCCTTCGATTTTGGCAACGCCGAAGTCTGCGATTTTAACAATGCGGCAGTCTTCTGTTAAAAGCAGATTCTGCGGCTTGATGTCGCGGTGGATAACGCCGCAGAGGTGCGCGTGCGCGAGTCCGGCGCAAACTTGTTCGAGATAAAAAAGCGCGCGGTCAAGCGGGAATGCTTGCTGGCGGCAACGCGCCGCGAGGTCTCCGCCGGAAAGATATTCGAGCACGAGATAATGAAACGTCGTGCTTGCAAGGTCTATCGCCGTGCCGTGTCCGAGGCGGTTGATAATGTTCGGATGGCGCACGCGGTCAAGGGCGACGGCTTCGTTTTGAAAATTTTCGACGAGCGTGCGTTCAAGCTCTACGTCCGGCACGCCCTGCAACAGCACATTGAGCGCTTTGATAACGACGGTGGACGGCTCGCCGTTTTGCGCGGCGTTGTCATGCGCGACGTAAATCTCCGCATAACTGCCGCGCCCCAGACACTGCTCGACATCGTAGCGATTGTCCAAGCGGCACTGCTGTAATTTTAGTTCGATCATCCTTCGGCTTCAATCGAATACGAACGGTGTTTGCGATTAGATGCAAAAAAAATCAGCGTTCCGGTGCTGTTCCTGTGGCGTTGGATGCGGCGGCTGGCTGCATTGCGCCCGTTGCGCTTTCCGTTTGAATGACTTCATCTAAATCTTTGGCGGCTATTGCCTGTGCGGAAGAATTGCGCGATTGAAGCGCTGCCGCCGCCGCCGAAATTCTCGCTTCGACTTTCAGCGGATCGCGGTTAGTCGCGGCGCTCGCGTTTAGCTTGTCGATTGTTTTTTTGAAGGCTTCTCCTGCTTCCGCGTGCTTGCCGGAAAGCATCAGCGCGCGCCCGTACAAATATAAAAATTCAGGGTCGGCTGCTTCGAGAGGATTGCCGCCCGCTTCGCTCGTCATGCGGCTAACGCACGCTTGCGGCGAGCGGTCTACTTCGCGGCGCAGTTTTTCGTATTTCGCTTCGGGAGATTCCTGAACGACGGCGCTCGTCGATGCGTTGTCGATTGGCAATGGCTTAATCTGTTGATCCCGATAATTCATGCCGCCGTAAAAGGCTGCGGCAGCGGCGACGGCAGCGACGATGAGCAACAGCGCGAGCGTTCCGGCGAGGTTGCGCGGCTTCAATTCGCGTGTGGCCTCTCGCTCCTTCACGCTTGCTTCCGGTTCGAGCGAAATTACCTGACGCGATGATGATTTTGAAGCGCGGTTTTGTGCATCCGAATCGTTGCTCGACATTTGCATTGTCGGCATTGCGTTTCCATCGCCATCGACAAGCGACGGAGAGTCACTCGCAGCGGGCGACGCGGAAGCTTTGGCGCGCGGCATAGCGAGCGTCGGTTCGTCGTCTTCAAATGCTGTGGTGTTGTTCGCCGCCGCTTTGAAATCGCCGACGCGTATAATAACCGCCGTGAGATTGTCTTCCGCGCCGCGTTCATAGCAGATGCGTTTCATTTCTTCGCACGTTGCGTTCAAGTCCTTGCCGCCCGCGAGCAAGCGGCGTATTTCGTCGTCGGAGATATGGCGCGTGATGCCGTCGGAGCAGAGAAGAAAAGCCGTTCCGTCCTCGACTTCGATGGCTTTAGTATCGACATCGACGGCGGCTTCCGCGCCGAGCGCACGGCTAATAATATTGCGGCTCGGATGATTGGCAGCCTGATCCGGCGTCATGCGTCCGGCGCGCACTTCCTCTTCGACCATCGAATGATCTTCGGTTTCGCGCAGGAGCTTGCCGTCCGGCGTCAAACGATAAAGACGCGAGTCGCCGACATGCCCGATGGTTGCCGTAAAGCCGTCTAAGTGAAGCGCGACGACGGTTGTCGCCATCATCGAAAGCTTCGGATGCTCGCGCGCCATTTGATGAATCGAAGCGTTGGCGCGCTGAATTGCAATCTCGAGCAAGTCTTCAATATCGCCGCCGATCTCCTGATGACGAAAAGCTTCGTCGAGCACTTCGATTGCCGTTTTGGAAGCGACTTCGCCCGCCTGCGCGCCGCCGACGCCGTCCGCGACGACGAAGATACGACGCGCATCATCCGCGAGATATGAATCTTCGTTGAGCGGGCGCTTCTCGCTTAATCCGCGGTCACTGATTGACGCCGAAGTAATCGCTGCCGTGCTTGATTTATCCGTCATTGAACGGCCTCCAGAACAGGCTTTGCGGCGGGCTGCGCCGCCTTGACTATGTTAGCGGTGACGACTGCATCGAGAGAGTTACGGTGCGAGAAGGCCATCAGCATTCCGAGCATCGCAAAGCTCGTAATCAAACTGAATCCGCCGTGGCTGACAAATGGCAGCGTAATGCCCGTCATCGGCAGCGCGCGCGTGATGCCGCCGATATTGACGAGCGCTTGAAAACCGATGAAGGCCGCCAGCCCCGCAGAGCAGAGCTTGGTGAACATATCGCGCGCTTCGAGCGCCGTGCGCACGCCCGCCTGCACGAAGATTACCAGCGCGAGCATCACGACTGCGCCGCCCGCGAGTCCTAATTCTTCGCCGATGGCCGCGTAGATATAATCGGAATCGGCGACGGGAATTACTTCCGCAAAGCCAAGCCCGAGACCGCGCCCCGTCGTTCCGCCCGACGCGATGCCGAACACAGCCTGCGCCGGTTGAAACGCGAGGCGGTCAAACCACACATCCGTATTGACGGACTTTTGCATCGCAGGGCTTTGCTCTGCCAATTCGCGCATTTTCGGTTGACGTTGAAGTGCTTCGTCGTAATCCTTTTTCCACCACGCGACATCCGTCGGCGGCGGCTCGAAGCCATCGAGCCACAAATGAAAGCGCTGCTGAATGCGCGAAGGCAGAATGGCCTGCACGGGCTTGGCGAGAGTCGGCAAGAGCGGAACTTTTTCTTGAACATCCTGCGGCAGTGCGCCGACGACGAGCACGCCGATAGCAAGCGCCACCGTGCCGACGAAAAGCAAAAGCTGCGGCCAGCGTCGCACCGCAATCAAGTAAAGCGTCGCGTAGGCGCTGGTGAAGACGAGCATCTGTCCGAAGTCTTTGAGCACGAAGAAGGGAATAAACGGCATCAATGCCATCGCAATCAACGGCACCATGTCGCGCGCCGAAGGAATGCCCCAGTAAGTGCGCGCGAGGTCTTTGTAGCGCGCCGTGAGAATGCCCGCGAAGCCGAGCAGAAAGGGAATCTTCGCAGGCTCCCAAGGCGTCATATTACCGAGTGCCTTGCCCGCGCTCGAAGTCGCCACCGCTGCCGCGAGAGGGACGAGCGTGATAAGGACAATGATAAAGCTGTGGCGCTGTATCCAGAGCAAATATCTATCCTGCACGCAGAACCAGTAGGCCAGCGCGAAGAGGAAAAAAGAAAACAGCGGAATCCATGTATAGCTAGACGTCAGCGCAGTGCCGACGGAGTACGTTCCTTGCTGCACGTCTTCATTATCGATGTCGGTGGGTTGCGCGGGCGTCGCGGGCAAGCCCATTATTTGCTTTTTCGCCGCATCATAATTTTCGTTGATGTAGCGCATACGCAGTCGGTTGGTTTTCTCCGCGCGCGCGGCAGCTTTGTTTTTCGTGTTGTATTCGGGATCGCTGTAAAGCCTGTACTGCACCAAGAGGCCGATGGAGAAAAGTAGCACGGCGGTTGTATAGAGCGTCCAATTGCCCGCGAATTTCATCACGCGCGTCAGCCATAAAACAATGGCGATGATCGGCACAAACAGTAATAAATCACGCGCGCCGCTGACCCACGACGGATCGTAACCGCGAATCAATGCGGCGCGATGCACTGCGTAATAACCTGCGAACTCGAAGAGGATGATAAGCAGGAGAGCAATGAGATGTGACGAAGCGCGATTCTTCATTTGTGGTTTATTAACTACCGGAAATTGATTGGGCAATTTTACTACCGAGTTGTTGGCTGTTGCGTTGGTTGCGGCGGCGTTATCGGCTGCTGTGCGCGCCCGCGCCCGCGCTTATTCGTAGAGGGCTGCCGTTGTTGTTGCTGTTGATTTTGATTGACGGGCGCGTTGCCTAGCAATCCTAGGTCGCGCGCTTTGAGCACCATCGCGGCGGCGACGGGCGCGGCGGCCTTCGAGCCGTAGCCGCCGCCTTCGATAATGACAGCCATGGCGAGTTGCGGGCGTTCGAGCGGCGCGATGCAGAGAAACCAACTGTCTATTCGCGGGTGTTCGTTGTCGATAATTACTTCTTCATACTCGCGTACGACATTGCCTTTGCGATCCTTTTCGACGCGCTTGCGTGTTTTCGGTTCGCCCGTCTTCGGGTCATAAACGGGAACGATCTTTTGCGCCGTGCCGGTCTTGCCGCCGGATGTAATGCCTTGCGCCTGAACATCCGCGAAGACGCCGCGCGCCGTACCCCTTGGCCCTCCCGTCACGAGTCCCATAATGGCGCGTTCCTGCGCGGCGATTTGCGGCGGCATGACTTGATGAAAGACTTCGGGCGCGCGTCCCATTTCGATCATCGGCTTCATCAGGTTGCCGTCCATATTAGCGATAGCCGATGCGGCGAGCGCCATTTGAAAAGGCGTCATCTGTCCGGCGTAGCCTTGCCCGTAACCTTCGAGCGCGATGTCGAAGCGGCTGATCTTCGGCCCCAACACCATCGTTGATTCGCGCGGGGCAAGTGCGCGTTTGATCGCGTCTGTGCTCGCGTTCCAGATTTCCGGCAGCCTGCGTCCCTGCACTGCTTCGGCGGGCGTCGCGTAAGTTCCGATGCCGAGCAGTCTGGCGGCATTGGCGAATCTTTCGGGGCCTAGCTTAACGCCCATCTGCGCGAAATATTGATTGCTGGAAATTTCGTATGCCTGATCTATTTTCATCGTGCCGCAAATTTCGCACGAGCCGTTATCATCCGTGATCGGCTTCGCGCCGCTTGCGGCAACAAAGCCGCCGGGCGTGCCTTGAAATGTTTCGTTCTGCAAACCTGCGAGAAATGCGGCGGTCATCGTCACGGTCTTAAAGGTCGAGCCGGGAACGTAATACGTGCCGAGCGCGCGATTGACAAGCGGATTGTCGCGCTTGTCCGCTTCGAGCCTGATCCAAGTCGCTTCGTCCTGCACGTCCTTCAAGCTGTAAGACGGATTGCTGTACATCGCCAAAAGTTCGCCGGTCTGCGGATTGAATACGACAACCGCGCCGTGCCTGCCCTTGAGTTGTTCGACGGCTGTTTTTTGCAGATCAATGTCAATCGTCAAGCGCACGTCCGTGTTCGCGCGCTGCTTAAAATTTTCTCCCATCGCCACTTGCAAGGCTTCCGGCACGTTGCCGCTCTGCACGCCGAATAGAGCGCGTTCGAGTCCCGGGTCGCCGCGATCGGAGCCGAGCAAATGCGCCATCGCTTCGTCCATCGGATACTCGCGCACGAGTTGATTATTCTCGAACTTATAAAGCGCGACGGCCTTTTCCAACTTGCCTGAACGATCCAAAATCCAGCCGCGTAAAGTAGATTCGGACAGTCGGCGATTGCGCAAATCTTTATAATTTAATTCCTCGAAACGCTCATTTCTCGCTTCGGCATAACGCGCCCAGTAAACATGAAAGCCGAAGACCGCGAGCGCCAGCACGACAAACAATACGCGCAGCGCGCGCAAGCCTCTGTTGGTCGA
Organism: Pyrinomonadaceae bacterium; assembly: GCA_051000345.1. Lineage (GTDB taxonomy): Bacteria > Acidobacteriota > Blastocatellia > Pyrinomonadales > Pyrinomonadaceae > JBHENC01. Next base: position 14,418 of record JBPCOJ010000031.1, read on the forward strand.
AACAGCGCCCAGACGGTCACGCACTTCCGGCGGCAAATCAGCGGGAACAACCGCCGAGATTGCCGTTTTACGCACGCGTGCGCGAAAAAGCGAGATAAGAAGAAAGAGCGTCATCAGCGCCAGCCCGCCGACGTAAATCAAGGTCAGCATCGCCGGTTGCTTTTCGGGCATTGTCGCCGCAGCAGCGGCGGCACGCGCGGAATTGTTGGCGGCAGTAACGGCAGAGTTATTGGCGGCAGCCTGTAGAAAAAGAAACAGCGGCGTTAAGGTTTGTGTCATAAAGGAAAGTGTCAGGAACTTTGTTTGCGGAAACGAACTTCGACATCGCCGAATCCGACGACATCGCCTTCTTCTATCGCGCGCGCTTCACCGTAAGCGATGCGCCGCCCGTTAATATAAGTGCCGTTGGTCGATCCCGTATCGGCAACAAGCAGCGTGCCTTCGCCGTTCATCAAAAGCGCCGCGTGAATCTTCGAGACGCTCGCATCGTCCAGATATAATTCGTTGTCCGAGCCGCGCCCGACGTTCAAACGCTTGCCGCCCATCACGAACAGCAGCGGCACTTCGCGCTTGCCGTTCGGCAGAGACGCGCGCGCCGTGACGCGCCTTTCCTTTGGTGCTTCCGGCGCAACGGCAGCCTTCGGTTTTCCGCTGTGTTCCGCCGCACGGCGGGCTGCTTCGTCTTGCTCGCGCAGTTCTTCCTCGAATTCGCCGAACGTCGGATCGACGACGATGCCAGTTGTGAAAATGTCTGTTTCCGTTTCGACGCGCGGCGGCGCAAGCGTGCGATAACGGCTATCGTTGATATGATCGATGGCGGCGGCGAGCACTTCCGTTTCTAAATCCTTGATTACTTCGGGCGGTGTTTCGGAATGCGTTCCCCATTCGATTTTGAGTTTCAAAAGATGCGGCGCGATGGTGCCTTTCGCCGGTTCATGGCGCACGCGCTCGTCGATTGCTCGTTTCATGCGCGCGAACAAATCCGTCACCGTCAATCCGCCTTTTGTTTCAACCGAGCGCCAGAGCTTGCGGTCAACGACATCGCCGACGCCTTCGAGCACGCGCCGCAAAAGACGTTCGGCGAGCGCTTCATCGCGTTTCTTCGGCGGCTCCGGCTTATCCTCGTTTTTCATTCAACATACCTGCTTCGACTCGCATTCACAGACATTTTAATCGAACAACTTAATTTGCGCCAAAAGACAAAGTGCGACAAAAGCTTGCCACAGGCGGCGCGGGCGAGGGAAGTAGTATATATCCGGTTTGATGGCGCTGGCTATTTTAACCGAAAGGCAGCGATGTAGAGAAGCGTCGGCAAACAGCGGCAAACGAAAACCGAATTTGCCAAGTAAATAAGCCGACTTTTTCCGCATTGATTTCCTCAACTATAAGCTCGCGTTAAAGACCGCGTCGCTGGCGCATGGCTTCGTAAAGCACGACGGCTGCGGCGACGCCGACGTTGAGGCTTTCGACGGGCGCGCGCATCGGAATACTCACGGCTTCATCGGCCTGCGCCGCTTCATCAATCGTCAACCCGCTCGCTTCCGCCCCGACGACGAGCGCCGAAGGATTCGTCCAATCGAACTCGGAATAAGAACGCGACGCGCGGGCGTTTGTTGCAACGATTGCGATGCCGCGCGCGCGACACCACGCGAGCGCTTCCGCGTACTCCGCTCCCGCCCAGACGGGCAGTCGAAAACTCGAACCCATCGCGCCGCGCAGCGCCTTCGGCGAAAAAATATAAACCGAGCCGGTGGTTATGATCGCGCCGCACGCGCCCGCTGCTTCCGCCGTGCGCAAAACAGAACCGGCGTTCGACGGATTCCCGACGCGGTGCAGAATGACGAGAAGCGTTGTGTTGTTTATCGCTTTTTCCAGCGCGCTCGCTTGCGCCGCCGGACGGCGTGCGATCAACACGATGCCTTGCGGCGTTTTCGTATCGGCAATCGAATCGAGCACCCGTTCGCTGACAAGATATGTGCGGCAGCCGGAGCGAAGTAAGTCTCTATGCAGCAGCTCATGGCGTTCGTTTCGCGCAAGTTCTTCCGTGATGAACGCTTCTTCGATAATCAATCCGGCGCTAATCGCTTCAGCACACAAACGCTTGCCTTCGATGAATATCAATTCGCGCTGTTTGCCGTCGCGTACCGCTCGCGCCGCGCGCACGAATTGATTGTCGGGGCTGTTAATAACAGTCTCTCGTGCACTCACTTGTTTTCTTCCTGTACCTGAAATTTCAATCTGAAACAGATGCTACAATCTTCGTATGAAGAATACTGTTATCGCGGCGGTGGATGACATGATCTTTGCGGCGAAGATTCGCGCCGTCGCCGAATCGCTGAATCTAAACGTGCGATTTGCGAAAAGCGCGACGACGATCCTTGCCGCCGCGCGTGAAGCAAAACCATCGCTTATTATTTTCGATCTTCACTCCCAAAAGTGCGATCCGTTTACGACTGCGACGCTCATCAAAGCCGACGAAGACTTGCGCACGATGAAACTGCTCGGCTTTTACTCGCACGTTCAAACGGCGCTGCGCGATCAAGCAAACACGGCAGGCTTCGACCGTGTCTTGCCGCGCAGTGCCTTCACCAAACATCTGGCGGAAATCCTACGGGAAGACTATTCGCTACTGTGAAATACGGGAAGAAAAAAAGCTTTACTGCCGTTGACATTAGCCCTGACCCGGCTCACACTTTCGCGCATCTCCCGGAGTTTTCTCTACAAGGCCGCTGCCATTCGCCAGACTTATCCCGCTCGTTCGACGCCCGCCCGCGCCGGACACACCCGTTTGGCAGATCATACTTTAATCGTCTGCCGCAGTTTCTATGAATTGTTCGAGACGGGGAATCTATTTGCTTTTATGCGACTGGCGCGGGCGCGATGACGTCGTGAATGGCGCGCACTTCCGTGACGAGCTGCGCATACTGCGCGATGGTCAAAGCCTGCGCGCCGTCGGACAAAGCGCGTTCCGGTTGATCGTGGACTTCGACGATAAGTCCGTCTGCGCCGACGGCGACGCCCGCCCGTGCCAGCGGCGTGACAAGATAATTTTTGCCTGTGCCATGCGACGGATCGACGATCACAGGCAAATGCGAAACCCTGCGCACCGCCGGAACAGCCGACAGGTCGAGTGTGTTGCGCGTGTGTTGCGCGAAGGTGCGTATGCCGCGCTCGCACAGCACGACGTTATAGTTTCCTTCGGACATTACATATTCGGCGGCGAGCAGCCACTCGTCCAAAGTCGCCGCCATGCCGCGCTTCAAGAGCACGGGCAGAGCGGAACGTCCGGCGCGACGAAGAAGCGAAAAGTTTTGCATATTGCGCGCGCCGATCTGAATCATATCCGCGTAACGCTCTACCAAGTCCATGCTCGCTTCGTCCAGCGCTTCCGTCACAATCTTCAAGCCGTATGTCTCGCGCACCTCCGCGAGAATCTTCAATCCTTCTTCGCCGAGTCCCTGAAACGCGTAAGGCGAGGTGCGCGGTTTGAACGCACCGGCGCGAAAGAAACGCGCGCCGCTTCTGCGCACGGATTCGGCGATGGCAAACGCCTGCGCGCGGCTTTCAACAGCACATGGCCCTGCGATAAGCGCGAGTTCATCGCCGCCGATGGAAGCATCGCCGACGCGCACGACGGTTTTCTCCGGGCGCAGATCAAGGGAAATCAATTTGTACGGCTTGCTGACGCGGATTGCTTCCGCGACGCCGGGCAAATTCTCGAAGCGCGAAGCATCAACCGCGCCTTGATTGCCCGTGATGCCGATGGCCGTGCGCTGCGCTCCGGGCAAGCTGTGCGGGCGAAGCCCCATTTCCGTGATGATGCTCAACACGTTTTCAATTTCGCGCGCGGTGGCGTCGGCCTTCATAACGATCAACATATTTTTGTACCTTAATTCAAGCGATCAATTTCCATGTCTTTTCACATTGCAAATAATTTTGCGTTCAGTAAGCGAAGTGCGAAATTCCTTTTCGCGCTTTTTCACATAAGCCACTGCGATTCTCGTTTTAACAACGAACGATAAACAGGGATAGGCGACGATAAATAATGGTAGCAAACGCCGTGCTACATTCTTTCGGGAACACTGATGCCGAGTGTAGCGAGGGCGCGCGTCAATTGACGATGCGCGATTGTTGCCGTCGCAATCAGCACGGCGCGGCGCGCGGCATTTGTTTCCTTCAGTATATTGTTGCGCTTGTCGTTGTAGAAGTTGTTGAAGGCGCGCGCTAAATTAAAAGTGTATTTGGCGAGATGCGCCGGTTCCGCGACGCTTGCCGATTGCGTTACTGCCTCATCGTATCGCGCCGCAATCGTGAGAAGCGACCACAATTCATTTCCGCCCTCGCCGTTCAAGACGCGTTCCGCTTCCTGCCTTTCATCACTGCTGTCGCTTGCCGCTTTGCTCATAAACTCTTCTGCCTGCGCTAGCATGTCTTTGTCGAGTTTGCGAAAAATCGAATTGGCGCGCACCGCCGCATACTGGCAATACGGCCCCGTTTCGCCTTCAAACGAAAGCGCTTCCTTAAAGTCGAAGGCGATCACGGAGTTGCGCGTCCACTTCAACAGAAAATAACGCAGCGCGCCGACGGCGATAATGTGTGCCGTCGCGCGCTTATCTTCATCGGAAATCTCCGCGTGCCTCGTTTCCACTTCGCCGAGCGCGCTCGATTCAAGACGACTGATAAGGTCATCGGCTTTGACGCCGAGTCCTTTGCGTCCGCTCATTTCGATAAAAGGACGAGCGCGGTCTTCAGCGCTCAGTTCCAGACCCAACTCTTCGCAGGCGGCGGGCGAGAGAGCGACCATCTCATACGAAAGATGGACGCTCGCATCTGCGCCGATGTCCGGTGCAATCGCCGCCACACCGCGACGCACTACGTCCTGTGTGTAAGACTGCCGCGAATCAATCACGTTGTAAACAGTTGCGCCGCCGCCGAAATGCGGATGTACGCTTGCGCTCGATTCACCATTCGCGCTCGATTCAGAATCAATTTGCGTCTCGCTCGAAGTGATCCAAGTCTTTTGATTATCAGCGTAGGTGCGAAATAATTTGTAATTGAAATCTAGTCCGAGCCGCCCGAGTTTCCAGAGTTGATAAGCGATGTCTTTGCCGGTGTACGTGACCGTGCCGTTCGAGCGCACGATGATCTTGTCCGCTTCGTGCTCGTCTGTTCCCGTGTGCATTTCGAGCGGCATTACCCAGCAATCTTTGTTGCGGCCTTCGGTTTCGAGGCGAATGACGCCTGTTTCCTTCATGCGCGCAAACGCACTATCCCAGAAACGCAAGCGCAGGATTTCGGATTCGCGCGGCAGCACATCGTAGCGAATTCCCAAGCGCTCCATCGTGTCGAGAATGCAAGCGACGTTGCGCGTCGCCACATAATCCGCCAACTCCGCGATTTCATTGCCCCCTTCTTCTATCTGGTGCAGAACTTCTGCGCGAAGGCGCAAGCGCTCGGCGTTCGTCTCGCCGCTCGGATTATCGTTGCGGTAAAACAGTCCGACGCGCGTATATAAATCCCAGCAGTAATAATCAAAGCTTTCGCCGCGATTGCGAAGCGCCGCGTCTAATGCCTTAATGTCCGCCAGCGTCTTGTGTTCGATATGAACAAAGCCGACGACGACATCCGCCACCTGCACGCCCGTGTTGTCGATGTAATTTTGCACTTCGACGCGCTCGCCCGCCGCGCGCAGGATTCGCACGAACGTATCGCCCATCACGGCGTTGCGAACATGGCCGATATGCGCGGCCTTGTTCGGATTGATGCTCGTATGCTCGACCATGCGCAGAGGTTTTGTTTCATCTGACGTGGTGTGCGGCGCGGCTTCACTTGGTGCGGCAAAAAAGCGCGCGAGCGAATCGACGCGATCAAAGAAAATGTTTAGGTAGCCCGCGCCCGCGACTTCGATTCGCGCGACGCGTTGGTTATCTGCGAGTGCGTCGCGCAGTTTTTCGGCGATAACACGCGGAGGCATTTTCTCGCCCGTCGCAGCCTTGATTCGTTTCGCCAATTCAAAGGCAACGGGAAACGCATAGTCGCCTAGTTCCGTGCGCGGTGGAATTTCCGCGCTGACTTGTTCGAGCAAGATGCCGAACAAATCTACGGCGGCGCTCTGCACCTGTTCGCGCAATGTGGCCTGTAAATCCTGTAAACTGATTTCCAAACGTTTCCTCCAACGCATCTCGTCAATTACTGCGTCGCTTTCAAAACGGATAGTATAACGTAGCGCGCCCATGTGATGCCAACGGCGCGCGGCGAAGCATCCTTGACACAATCGGCGTATTCTCTGCTACCATCGAATTTCGATTCGCCATGAAAATTTTATACTTTGATTGTTTCGCGGGCGCGAGCGGCGACATGATTCTCGGCGCGCTTGTGGATGCCGGTTGCGACAAAGAAAAGTTAATCGAACAAATCGCATCGCTCGGCGTCGCCAATTACGAAATCGGTTTCGATACCACGATTCGCTCCGGCATCAGCGCGACTTACGCGCGCGTCCGCACGGCGCATGAGCACACGCATCGCCATCTGCGCGACATACTAAAAATAATCAGTGATTCAAAATTAAGCGACGCTGTAAAGAATCGCGCTTCAAAAATTTTTACGCGGCTCGCCGAAGCCGAAGCGCATGTTCATAACGAACCAATCGAGCGCATACACTTTCACGAAGTCGGCGCGATTGACGCGATCATAGATGTTGTCGGCGCGTGCATCGGTTTTGAACTGCTCGGCATTGAGCGCTTCGCTTGTTCTGCTCTTCACGTCGGCAGCGGCATAATCGAGATGGCGCACGGGCGTTTCCCAATTCCGCCGCCCGCCGTCGCAGAGCTTTTGAAGGACGCGCCCGTTTACGCAACGGAAATGACGGGCGAGTTCGTCACGCCCACCGGCGCGGCGATTATCAGCGCGGTCTGCGATGAATACGGCGCGTTGCCCGCGATGAAAATTCAGAGCACGGGTTACGGTGCTGGCACGCGTGAATACGAGCGGTTTCCGAATGTGCTGCGCGTGATAATCGGCGAAGATGCGACAACGCAAAACGCGGCGACGAACAATACGGAAACAAACGACGAAGAGTTGTTGATGATTGAAACGAACATCGACGATGCTTCGCCGCAGATTCTCGGTTACGTGATGGAGCAGGCGCTTTCCGCCGGCGCGCTCGATTGCTATTTTACGCCCGTGCAAATGAAAAAGAATCGTCCCGGCGTGCTCGTTTCTATTTTATGCAAACCGGCAATGCGCGATGCGTTGTGCGAACTGCTTTTTTCAGAAACGACGACGCTCGGCGTGCGCTTGACGATGGTTCAACGCCGCGCACTCGCACGAGAAATAGTACCCGTCGAAACCGCTTACGGCGCGATTGACATTAAAGTAGCGCGCGCCGCCGATGGGCAAATCAAAAGCGCGATGCCGGAGTACGAGCAATGCCGCGCGGCGTCGCAAGTGGCGTGCGTCGCGTTGCGCGTTGTCGAAGCGGCGGCGCAGAATGCTTTCAACGCGGCGAATGCAAAAACGGCGCGTGAAAAATCAAACGAAGGAATCGAGGGCGGATGAGCAGAGGGATTTCAAACATAGAGGCACTCGAGGTGCCGACTGGAAACGCGCCGACTCATAAAGAAGTCGATCTTGCGCGCATCGCACAGGGCGTGCGTTTGATTCTCGAAGGCATCGGCGAAGACCCTGATCGTCCCGGCTTGCGACGCACGCCGGAGCGCGTTGCGGAGATGTACGCGGAGCTAACGGCAGGAATGCGCGAAGACCCGGCTGAATACGTCGTCGCCCTGCCCGGTGATTCGCACGACCAGATGGTGATTGTCAAAGACATACAGATAGCATCCATTTGCGAGCATCACCTTGCGCCGTTTGTCGGCAAGTGCCACATCGCGTACATTCCGAAAAAAGGGCGCATCGTCGGATTGTCGAAACTCGCGCGCGTCGCCGAAACCTTCGCGCGCCGTTTGCAGGTACAGGAACGCCTGACTTCCGAGATCGCCGAAACACTTTTCAACGGACTGAAGCCGCTCGGCGTCATGGTCGTCATCGAAGCAGAGCACACTTGCATGACACTGCGCGGCGTCAAAAAATCGGGCGCGATAACGCTGACTTCCGAAGTGCTCGGCGCATTCCGCAAAGACGCGAGCACGCGCGCCGAAGCGATGGCGCTCATCAAAGGCAAAAGCTAAACCGTGAACAAAAGCGTTAAGGATCGAATGGAAAAGGTAAACATCAAGGAAAAGTTTGCGCTCTTTAACGAGCACTGGCAGCCGAAAATCGCGGGCGAGTTGAATGGTCAGCATGTAAAGTTAGCGAAGTTTCAAGGAGAGTTCGTCTGGCATCGACACGAGCAGGAAGACGAATTGTTTCTGGTCGTCAAAGGCCGCTTTCGGATGGACTTCCGTGATCGAGCCGTGTGGATCGAGGAAGGCGAATTCATCATCGTTCCGCGCGGAGTCGAGCATCGCCCGTTCGCCGAAGATGAAGTGCATGTGCTGTTATTCGAGCCGTCCGGAACGCGCAATACGGGTAATGTGGAAAGTGAATTGACAACGACGGCGGTTGAAATTTAATCGTTCGTGAAAATATTTTTAGATGAATGGAGAATAAAATGAACAAAACAAAAACTTTATTCGCGTGGCTAATCATCGCGGCTATCGGCTTTACCGCGCTGGCGCAAAATCGAATTGATCCGACGAAGGTAATCAACGAAGCGACCTTGCGCAGGCATATCAAATATCTCTCCGACGACGCTCTGGAAGGACGCGGCACGGGCGCGAAGGGCGGGGAAGCTGCCGTCCAATACATCGCCGCGCAATTGAAAAGTTTAGGTCTGCAAGGCGCGGGCGCAAATAAAAGTTTCTTTCAACCCGTCTCGCTCTTCGGCGTCAAGGCCGATCCGAACACGACACTGACCGTCTCCGCGAAAAACAGAAAAGAGACGTTCAAATTTGCCGATGAGTTCGTCGCTTTCACAGGCGCGCAGACGCCCGTTGTCCAACTCAACAACGACATGGTTTTTGTCGGCTACGGCATCGATGCGCCGGAGCAACGCTGGAATGATTACAAAGGCAATGCGGATGCTTACCGCAATAAGATTCTGGTGATGTTAGTCAATGATCCTCCGGCGACTGCCGAGGAGCCGAATCTTTTTGGTGGACGCACGCTCACTTATTACGGGCGCTGGACATACAAATTCGAGGAAGCGGCGAGACGCGGCGCAGCCGGTGTCATACTGCTTCATACAACCGAATCGGCTGGCTACCCTTGGAGCGTCGTGCGTACTTCAAACGGTTCGTGGCGCTACGACATTGCGCGTGATGCCGATCCGAACACGCCTTTTCTCAAGATGCGCGCGTGGATGACAAACGAAGCCGCGCAGCGCATGTTGGCGCTCGCCGGACAAGATTTAGCGGACTTGCGCAAGCGCGCCGCCTCGCGCGATTTTCAACCCGTTCCGCTCAACTTAACCGGCGCAATCAATCTCAAAAGCGAGACGAAGCCCGTCAAGGCAGATAATGTCGTCGCAGTTATTCCCGGACGCGATCCGAAGCTGAAAAACGAGTACGTTGTTTTCTCAGCGCACTGGGATCATCTGGGAATCGGCGCGCCGAACGCGAAGGGCGACCGTATTTATAACGGCGCGGTGGACAACGCTTCCGGCTGCGCTGCCGTGATTGCGATTGCCGAAGCGATTACAAAGCTACCCGCTAATCAACGCCCGCGCCGCTCGATTTTGTTTCTTTTTCCAACAGCAGAAGAGCAGGGGCTGCTCGGCGCGGAATGGTACGCGCGCCATCCGCTTGTGCCGCTTGCCAAAACAGCGGCGGACGTGAATCTCGATTCGATGAACATACACGGCCTGACGACTGACTTCGAGCCGCTCGGCGCGGATCGCTCGACGTTGAAGACGGTCGTTGACAGCGTGGCGCGCGAACGCGGACTTACAGTTTCGCCCGATGCGCGTCCCGAACAAGGCTCCTTCTATCGCTCGGATCATTTCCCGTTTGCGAAAGTCGGCGTGCCTTCGATTAACTTGGAAGCGGGCGCGGATTTCGTCGGGCGTCCCGTAGGCTGGGGCGAAGAACAGTTCAAAGCCTACAACGAAGCGAATTATCATCAGCCGTCGGACGAGTACAGCGATTCATGGAACTTCGACGGCATGGCGCAGGAAGCAGAGATTGCTCTTGCCATCGGCCTGCGCGTGGCGAATTCAGATGA
>JBPCOJ010000045.1:0-48462 GCA_051000345.1 Pyrinomonadaceae bacterium
TGTGGCTTGACACCACAGTAGCGTTTGAAGTGGGTCGGAGACAGCGATTTGATATGTTCATAGCTCATCTCTAAGTTGATGACCTAGACAATCCAATTTGTCAAACAGCACTTATGAAAGAGGTCTATTTAATAAATTGCCACTAGCTTCAGCTAGTGGTCAGGGTGGTAAGCAATCAAGCGGCTTTAGCCGAATTTAAGAAAAATCAATCATCCTTTCGGCTTTAGCCTAAGTTAGGCTAAAGCCGAAAGGATTTTATTTGAAAGGAATTCGGCTAAAGCCGCCTTTTTGCGAATCAACTAAACCACTAGCTGAAGCTAGTGTCAACTAATTTGCGAACCAACTAAACCACTAGCTGAAGCTAGTGGCAACTAAAGAACAAAATGCCAATAGAACCTGGTAACCAGCATCTAGTATCTAACCTCCGGCATCTTCCTTTAGGTTTGCATCGACGACAAAAAGTCTGCGTTGGATTTCGATTTCTCGAGACGTTCGAGGACGACTTCCATTTGTTCGACGGGCGAGAGCGGGTTGAGCACGCGGCGCATGACCCACACACGGCTGAGGTCTTCCTTGCTTAACAGCAGTTCTTCCTTGCGCGTGCCGGAGCGCTGCAAATCAATCGCAGGGAAAAGGCGTTTGTCGCTCAAGCGGCGGTCAAGATGAATTTCGCAGTTGCCTGTGCCTTTGAATTCTTCAAAGATCACGTCGTCCATGCGCGAGCCTGTGTCGATAAGAGCGGTGGCGATGATCGTAAGGCTTCCGCCTTCTTCGATGTTGCGCGCCGCGCCGAAAAAGCGTTTCGGGCGCTGCAGTGCATTCGAGTCGATACCGCCGGAAAGAATCTTGCCGGAAGGCGGCACGACGGCATTGTGCGCGCGCGCAAGGCGCGTGATCGAATCGAGCAGAATCACCACGTCGCGCTTGTGCTCGACAAGCCGCTTGGCTTTTTCAATGACCATGTCTGCGACCTGTACGTGGCGCGTCGGCGGCTCGTCGAACGTCGAGGAAATAACTTCGCCGTTGACGGAGCGCTGCATGTCCGTGACTTCTTCGGGGCGTTCGTCGATGAGCAAAACGATCAGCGTGACTTCGGGATGATTTTGCGTGACGGAGTTGGCGATGGTTTGCAGCAGCATGGTTTTGCCGGTGCGCGGCGGAGCGACGATGAGTCCGCGCTGGCCTTTGCCGATGGGCGTCACGAGGTCAATCACGCGCGCCGACAAATTATCCTTGTCGAGTTCCATGCGCAACTGTTCTTCTGGATAGAGCGGCGTCAGATTGTCGAAGAAAATCTTCTCGCGCGCCATGTCGGGCGCTTCAAAATTAATCGCTTCGACTTTGATAAGCGCGAAATAACGCTCGCCTTCCTTCGGCGGGCGAATCTGTCCGCTGACGGTATCGCCCGTGCGCAAATCGAATTTGCGTATCTGCGAAGGCGACACATAAATGTCGTCGGGGCCGGGCAGATAGTTGTATTCGGGAGCGCGCAGAAAGCCGAAGCCGTCCGGCAAAGTTTCGAGCACGCCTTCGGAGAAGATAAGCCCGCTCTTTTCGGTCTGCGCAGCGAGGACTTTGAAAATAAGTTCCTGCTTGCGCATCCCTGTCGCACCGGGGACGTCCATGCTTTTGGCGATTCCCGTGAGCTTTGAAATAGACATTTCCTTCAGCTCTGCGAGATTCAGGAGTTCGCCGTCCTTCAATTCTCTGACGGCGGAAGTTCCTGTTTCAGTCTCCGTCATCATTAATTGTGCATCTTCTTCGGCGACGGCGGTGGCAGTCTCCTTCGCCGTCGGCTTGTTGTTGGCGGCGGCGGTGGTTGTTGCGGCGGAAGCGTTGCTGCTCGTGGTGGTGGCGCGTGGGCGCGGTGTGCGTTGTGACATTTCGGTTATTCTTCCATGCGGCGCTTTCGTTCGTGAAATTAGCCGCGACGATTAGTGCCTTGCGGTGTATGGCTGCCCCTTGTGGGTATTAACGGCGGCGCATTGATTCATCTGTTCGTTGATTCTTCGGAAATGGCCGCCCGGCATGTAAATAATTAATTAAGAAATCGGATGAAGTTTATGTACGGAAGTTTGCGTATCTGGCGGTGCATTCAGGAGGCGTGCGGGACGCCTCGTTTTTAACTTATATGCGCCGTGTGACGGGTTTCACTTCAACTCAAAAACTCGCGGCTGAAACTTCTCTGAATAGTTCCTTACGGATTCATTCGTGTTAATCGTTAAGCGGCGGTTTGATGCTGGCCTCGCCCTGTGCGTGGCCTCGCTATACCGTCACGCGCTAACAACTCATATGCGAAAACTTTATGTGGCGATCAAAGCTTTTTCAATTGCCCGCCAGATTTCGTCGCGCCCCTTTTTTGTGACAGAGGAATAAGCTATCACGTTTTCCGTGTTCATCAAACGACGAACGCGCGCGATGCTTTTCTGCAAATCGTTTTGAGAAAGCTTGTCGGATTTCGTGGCAACGATAAGTTGCGGCTTCATGTAATGCTGAAGCCAATCGTGAAGCTGCAAATCAAGTGTTGTGGGTTCGTGACGCGAATCTACGATCTGAATTGATAGCATAAGGCGCGTGCGTTTGGCAAGGTAGTTTTCCGCCATCTCGCTCCACGTTTGCTTGATTTCCTTCGGCACGCGCGCGTAGCCGTAGCCGGGAAGGTCTACGAAATGGAAACGCTTATTGAGCAGAAAGAAATTCAAGGACTGCGTTCTGCCCGGCGTCGAAGACGTGCGCGCGAGTCCCTTGACGCCGAGCAGGGAGTTCATCAAGCTCGATTTGCCGACGTTCGAGCGTCCGAGAAAAGCTATTTCCGGCAATTCCACGCGCGGCCAATCGTCTTCGGTAAACGCGCTCTTAACGAATTCGGCGCTCGTTATCTTCATCTCAAACTTTCATCAAGACAGGCGCGCGGCGACGTAGGTTTCATAAAGCGGTAAGCGATATAGCCTCTCAATGCATTCGTGCGCTCCGCGCTTCTGCGTCGCCGTTACTCGATTTACCGCGAATAATGTTGCTCGCGGTAAATCGGGAAGCTACTCAAACCTCGTTCGATCAGGCTTGCGCGGCAGCGGCGCGCATTTCCGCGACGCGCTTGGATCGTTCGCGCATTCCCGCCAGCCTTTCCTTGGCATCGGGATGGCGCATAATGAGTTTTTCGAGATGGCCGTAGGCTTCCGGCAATTTGAACATGGTTCGCAACTCGGCGAGAAACGGCTCGATCTTCGAGAAGATGAAAAAGTGTTCGGCGTTTGCATCGTTGAACATCGCTTCATCGATTGCGCCGCTATTGACTAACGAAGCAGCCATATCCCAGTAAGAAACAACCATCCGAAAATATGCGCCGCTTTGCTCATTCATCATCGCATTGACGATGTCCTGCGTGCTTTCCGGGCTAAACGCCCCGAACCACGCGCGCGCCTTGCGCATCGTTTCTTCGCGGCGAAGGTCATAAAGTTTAAGAATCAAATCAGCGTCTTCGTGTTTTGCGCTCATAGCTTTTCTCCGTGTGAATACGTATGGGCGTATTTCGATTGCAAATAGCGTTGAAATACGAATTGAAAATTATTACGAATTAGCGGGACAGAAAGGTTTATAAATGAAAGAGCGCGAGCTTGCAACCTGAAAACTCGCGCTCTTTCATTGAACGATTTATTCGGCGGGCGTGCCGACTCCGTGCGCCGGCGGTTCGGTCGTCCACAAGGGCGGCGTTTTAGCTTCTTCGGTGGTCGTTGCCGTTTCATCTATCGGGCAAGCTTCTTCGAGGGCGAGCGCCAGCACTTCATCAATCGTCTCGACAAAGTGTACTTCCATTAATCCGCGCACTTCTTCGGGTACTTCTACTAAATCCTTTTCATTGTCCTTCGGCATGATGATCGTCGTGATGCCGAAGCGATGCGCCGCGAGCAGTTTTTCCTTGACGCCGCCGATGGGCAGCACGCGCCCGCGCAAAGTTATTTCGCCGGTCATCGCCACTTCCTTGCGCACAGGCGCGCGCGTCAGTGCCGATGCCATCGCCGTTGCTAAAGTAATGCCAGCCGAAGGCCCGTCCTTCGGAATCGCGCCTTCGGGAATGTGTATGTGCAGATCGCGCTTGCGTATGAAATCGAGGCTCATGCCGAGCCGTTCGGCGCGTGCCTTGATGCACGTCAGAGCGGTCTGCGCGGACTCCTGCATAACTTCGCCGAGTTTGCCGGTCAAGGTCACGTTGCCGCGCCCGTTCGTAAGCGTCGCTTCTATTTGCAACACTTCGCCGCCGACTTCCGTCCACGCGAGGCCTGTGGCAAGCCCGACTTCGCTTTCCGCCGCAACGCCCTGCTGCCGGAACTTAATGGGGCCGAGCATCTCGCGCACGAGTTCCGCTGTGATGATTTCTTTGAACTCTTCGCCCGTGCTTGCGGCAACGAGTTTGCGCGCCACCTTGCGGCAGCATGAACCGATCTCGCGCTCCAAGTTTCGCACGCCCGCTTCACGCGTGTAGTGACGTATGATTTCCAGCAATCCTTCGTCCGCCCATTCGAGTTGTTCGGGCTTGATGCCGTTGGCTTCGGCCTGCTTTGTCACGAGATGCCCTTTGGCAATCTCTAATTTCTCGCGCTCCGTGTAGCCGGATAAACGCAGTATTTCAAGCCTGTCCTGCAAGGCCGCAGGAATCGTGTGAAGCACGTTCGCCGTCGCAATGAAAAAGACTTTCGAGAGATCATATTCAACATCCAGATAATGATCCTGAAACGAATTGTTTTGCTCCGGGTCGAGCACTTCCAAAAGCGCAGACGACGGGTCGCCGCGAAAATCTGCGCCGAGCTTATCGACTTCATCGAGGAGAATCAGCGGATTGGTCGTGCCAGCCTTTTTCATCATTTGAATAATCTGGCCGGGCAACGCGCCGATGTACGTGCGGCGGTGGCCGCGAATCTCCGCTTCGTCGCGCACGCCGCCTAAAGAGAGGCGAACGAACTTTCTGCCCGTCGCGCGCGCGATTGATTTACCGAGAGACGTTTTGCCGACTCCGGGCGGGCCGACGAAGCACAGGATAGAGCCTTTCGGATTCTTCACGAGCTGGCGCACGGCGAGGTATTCGAGAATGCGATCCTTTATTTTCTCTAGGCCGTAGTGGTCTTCGTCCAAAACTTCTTCGGCCTTTTGTAAGTCGCGTATCTCCTTCGACTTTTGCTTCCAAGGCACGCTCAAGAGCCAGTCGATGTATGTGCGCGAGACGGTTCCTTCGGCGGACATCGGCGGCATCGCTTCGAGGCGGTGAAGTTCCTGCATAGCCTTTTCTTTGGCTTCGTCGGACATGCCCGCGTCTTCGATTTTCTTTTTCAATTCTTCGAGTTCGGCCTTTTCATCCTTGCGGCCAAGCTCTTTGTGAATCGCCTTCATCTGCTCGTTGAGGTAATACTCCTTCTGCGCCTTTTCCATCTGTTTCTTAACGCGCGTCTGAATCACCTTATCGAGTTGACGTTTCTCCAACTCGCCTTCGAGCAGTTCGATGAGGCGTTGCAAACGTGCCTGCGCGGAAAAGATTTCCAGTAGCCCCTGCTTGTCTTCGACGCTGATGCGAAGTTGCGAAGCGAGCGCGTCCGCCAGATGCGACGGGTCTTGATTGCGCAGAGCGGTTTGCAAGGCGTCCGTCTGCGCGTCGGGCGCAAGACGCAAATGCTGTTCGACGAGTTGGTTGATGCGCGCGACGAGGGCATCGAGGCGCACGCCAGCTTCCGACGCTTGCGGCGCGCGGCGAACAATTGCTGTGAAGGCTCCATTGTCGTTTTCGACGCGCACGGTGGTGGCGCGCTCGCGGCCTTCGACGACGACTTTAATCTGTCCGTTGTCCTGCTTTTGCGATTGCAGAATGCGCCCCAAGGTTCCGATGCTGTAAACCTGTTCGGGCGTCGGTTCATCAATCGTCGCATCGTGTTGCGTGGCGAGAAAGATTGTGCGGTCACCGGCCAACGCTTCTTCGAGCGCGCGCACGGAACCGGGGCGGCCAATCTTAAACGCGACTTTGGTGAACGGGAAAATGACTACATCGCGGATCGGCACCATCGGGTAACGCGCGATGTCTGTGGGGGTGCGGTCTGAATATTCTTCCATATCTCTAATTCAACTCTTTCGTTCAAGTACCATACAAAGGCGCGAAGGGCGAGCCGCTCTCCATGTCGTCTCGCCCTCTCACGCGAACTAAACTTAATTGTAAAACATTTCCCGCAGACGCGCCACTACCCTTACGAAAGTCGCCCGTTGATGTCCGCGCTCGACATAGCGGATCGTGCTTCGTCAGAAGTCAGTTAGGGCTTCGATTTCTTTTCTTTCGACTTCTCTTCCTTTTCTTTATGTTTGAAGTTGCCGTAAAGCTGTCGCATGGATGATTTCTTTTCGCCGCGCGTGACTTGCAATAAGTTAATGAAATGATGCGTAAGATTTATTTCATTCGGTGCGCTAAAAGACATGCCGCCCGACATATCATAAGTTTCCGTTTCGCTCCACGCCGTTACGCGCGTCTTATCTTCCTTAACGATGAAGGCGCGCATCTGTGACTTTAGCGCCATCTGCTTGCCGCCATAACCGGGTGCTACGTCTCTGGATAGAGTGCTATATTCCAAGTAAAACCGCGCGACTTTCGGATCATCTACTACCGTTACACCGTCATACCCGCGAAGCATTGAAACGATATTTTTGCGCACGTCTGTATCTTCACAGATAACATAAACGTCGTGAAAATCCTTGATAGTTTCGATTGAGCCACTTTCAGGTGCAACCACCTCTTGCGCCTTAACCACTAACGTACAGGTAAAGAGAAAACAGAGCGTGAAGATTATTCGTGAGAGTTTCATATTGTCCTTTCGTGTCCATTAGTATTGCTGGTATGGCGGATTTGCTGGCAGTGGCTCAACTGTCTTACCGAATTATACTAACGCTTGCAGACAGCTTAGGCCGCAGCGCCGTCAACGCCCGCGAGACCTTCGCCGGGAATGGCGCGGTGGCGTTCGACCATCTCGGAGGTGATGACGAATTCTTTGAGGCGCTTTTGCGAGGGCAGCGTGTACATCGCGTCGAGCAATAAATCTTCGAGGATCATCATCAAACCGCGTGCGCCGACTTTGCGTTCGACGGCTTGGCGTGCGACGGCTTTGAGGGCGTCGTCTGTGAATTTGAGGCGGACGTTGTCGAACTCGAAGCGTTTTTGATATTGCTTGACGAGGGCGTTCTTCGGCTCTGTGAGAATCTTGATGAGCGCGGCTTCGTCCAGTTCGTGCAGCACGCCGCAGACGGGCAGGCGTCCGACGAATTCCGGGATCAAGCCGTAGCGCACGAGGTCTTCGGGTTGCGTGGCGGATAAAGCCTCCGCGTTGCGATGAGCGCCCGATTTGACTTCGGCGTGAAAGCCCATCGACTTATTGCGCAGACGCCTTTCGACGACCTTTTCCAAGCCCACGAATGCGCCGCCGCAGATGAAGAGAATGTTCGTCGTATCAATTGGGAAAAATTCTTGATGCGGATGCTTGCGCCCGCCCTGCGGCGGCACGTTGGCGATTGTGCCTTCGAGAATTTTTAGCAGCGCTTGCTGGACGCCTTCGCCGGACACGTCGCGCGTGATCGAAGGGTTTTCATCCTTGCGGCAAATCTTGTCAACTTCGTCTATGTAGATGATGCCTTGCTGCGCGCGTTCGACATCGCCGCCCGCCGCCTGAAGAAGTTTCAAGACGATGTTCTCGACATCTTCGCCGACGTAGCCAGCTTCCGTGAGCGTCGTCGCGTCAACGATGGTGAAGGGAACAGAGAGCATACGCGCGAGAGTTTGCGCGAGAAGTGTTTTGCCGGTTCCGGTCGGGCCAATCAAGAGGATGTTTGATTTCTGGATTTCGACATCCGAGCGGCGGCGCGCAATCTCTATGCGTTTGTAATGCTGATAGACGGCGACAGCGAGACGCTTTTTCGTTTCTTCCTGCCCAATGACGTATTCATCAAGGAAGCCTTTGATCTCGTTCGGCTTCGGCAAAGGCGGGCGCGTCGCGACTGATTCGGCGTTCTGGTCGTCTGTGATGATTTCGTTACAGATGTCTATGCACTCGTTGCAGATATAGACGGTGGGGCCTGCAATAAGTTTCTTTACTTCGTTCTGCGACTTGCCGCAAAACGAACAGCGCAACGTGTCATCGGTTCGTCGTACCATAGGCGTTTTAAGGTGGACTCCGTTGAAGTCAATCGAATTCGGGATTAAGAGAGCGCGTGCTCGTCGTCGCTATCGGCGGCGATTTCGTTGCATATCGCCACGCACTCGCTGCAAATGTTGCCTTGTGTCCCGCAAAAGAGTTTGTCTACTTTGTCTTGCGATTTGCCGCAGAAGAAACATTGCGGTGTGTTCGTCTTGACGGAATCAGTTTGCTGTTCGTCGCCGATAATCAAGTTGCAAACGATGACACACTCGTTACAGATATAAACATCTTGTCCGGCGATGAGCTTTGCCACTTCCGTGTGAGACTTACCGCAGAAGTTACAGCGCATCGGGTCGTCCGTCATCACTCCAACCTCCGCGCGGAAAACAGTTGCTCTGTCGCTATGCTTCTCGATGCGCGATTACTTCATCGATCAAGCCATATTCTTTGGCCTGCGCTGCGGACATAATCTTATCGCGCTCGACATCGCGTTCGACAACATCAAAAGGCTGGCCTGTGTGCTTGGCGATAATGCGTGAAGTCAATTCGCGCATACGCAGAATTTCTTCGGCCTGAATGCGTATGTCCGTCGCTTGTCCCTGCGAGCCGCCCGATGGCTGGTGAATGAGTATGCGCGAGTTGGGGAGCGCAAAGCGTTTGCCTTTCGCTCCCGCCAGCAACAGAAGCGCCGCCATCGAAGCGCATTGCCCGACGCAGATCGTCGTTACGTCCGGGCGTATGAACTGCATCGTGTCGTAGATGCCCATGCCCGCCGTGATCGAGCCGCCGGGCGAGTTGATATAAATGTTGATGTCGCGCTCAGGGTCTTCGGCTTCGAGGAAGAGAAGCTGTGCGACGATCAGATTGGCGATTTGATCGTCAATCGGCGTGCCGAGAAAAATAATGTTGTCTTTCAAAAGGCGCGAGAAAATGTCGAAGGCGCGCTCGCCTCTGGCCGTTTGCTCGACCACCATCGGAACTAAAGCCATACTACTTTTGAACCTTTCAAATCTGTTGGAAGCAACAAGCGATTGGTGCTTCGGTTAAATCTCGAAACGAAGTTTGCGCGCGCCGCTCGAAGTTTGTTTGCTGTGCCTCGCGTGTGAAGTATCGAAGAAGAAAAGTTTACGCTTTCGCGTCGTCTGCCTTTTCGCTTTCCGGCGCGGCTTGTTCGGCGGTTGCGGCAAGCTCTTGAGCGTCGTGCGATGCTTCATGCGATGCTTCATTCGCTTCGTTTTCAAGCGGCGTTTCGTCGCGCCATTCTTCATCTGTGATGCGCGCGTTTTCAACGATAATGTCCATCGCTTTACGGTTGCGCAACCTGTCGGCGATGCTACGTTCGCCTCCCTGCTTTGTCAAGGCAGCACGCACTTGATCGAGGGTTTGTCCAGAGGCTTCGCTGATGCGCGCAATCTCGGCTTCGATCTCTTCGTCGCTCGTCTCTATATTTTCCTTTTCCGCAATCTCTTCAAGGAGCATTGCGCCGCGCACATCCGCCGCCGCAGGCTCTAGCAAGGACTCGCGCAAGCCTTCCCAATCCATCTGCTGCGTGCGTGGATCGATGCCGCGCATCATCATATCGCGCGCGATGGTTTCGAGCCGCTGGTGCGTTTGATGTTCGACGAAGGTTTGCGGCACTTCAAACGGATGCGCTTCGATTAGTTTGCGCATCACTTCTTCGCGCACGTTGCTGTCTGCTTCGGCCTTTGCGCGTTGCGTCAAGTCCTCGCGGATTTTCTCGCGCAAGACGGCAACTGATTCGTATTCATCGCCGATGCTCTTTGCCCATTCATCATCTGCTTCCGGCACTTCCTTGCGGCGCACGGCTGTAATCGTCGCGGTGTAATCAACGGTTTTTCCGGCCAGACCCTTCGACGAGAAATCTTCCGGGTAATGAACCGTAAACTTCCTTTCCTCGTCGGCGCGCACGCCCATCAGATTATCGTTGAATTCCTGCTGCACGCCTTCGCCGCCGAGCACTACGTCAACATCTTCTACGTTGATGTCTTCGGCTTCGGGCGTTTGGGTGAATTTGCCGTTGAAGGTCGCCGTGACGGTGTCGCCCGTTTCCGCGCCGCGATCTTCAATCGGCTGCAGCGAAGCCGAAGCTTCACGCAGGCTTTCGAGCACATGCTCGACATCCGCATCCGTGACGGGGCGCGTGCGTCTGGCGGCTTCGATGTTTTTGTATTCGCCGAGTTCGACTTCCGGCAATACTTCGACGTGCGCATGAAGGCTGATCGGTTCCGCGCCGAGCTTTTCCAGACCCGCCGTTTCGTTCAAGTGCAAATCCGGTTCACCGATGACGTTAAGGCTCTTTTCGGTGATCGCATCGGAGACGGCCTGCGGCACAAGCTCGCGCAAAACTTCGCTGCGAATCTCGTCTTTGAAACGCGTGCGGACAACCGAGACGGGCGCGCGGCCTTTGCGAAAGCCGGGAACTGCGGCCTGCTTCGCGTACATATCGCTGATGCGGTCAAACGCGGCGCGCACGGTGTCTGCCGGAATCTCTATCGCTAGTTCCTTGCGTGTTGCGGAAACATCTTTAAGATCAACTTTCATAAAACGTAAAAGCCCGTGCGATGCGCGCCGGAAAATTGCAGCGCCAACAGCGACGGGCAGCCTTTCTTAATCGTAAAAAATTACTGAATTCAAAATATCGAAAACTAAACTCGTGATGCGAAAGGGGGGACTCGAACCCCCACCCCTTACGGGACATGATCCTAAATCATGCGCGGCTGCCATTACGCCACTTTCGCAGATGACTTAACTATTCGTCACGTTTCGCGCGACGCTGTCCATTGTTTTCAACTCGCCTTCCGGCGCGCATCCTTGTAAAGCGCTCGCGCAACCAACAGTTATATTACAACCATTGTGCATCAGGCAATTTGGTGAATCGCCGAGAGTAAAATATTGCGCGCCTGATGTCTAGCGGGCGGTGGCTCGAAATGAACGCGGCGTGATACGCTTAAGCGTCGCTTGCCTATGCGCGGGCTTTGGGAATGCGCGAATCGGTATTGATAAATTGAAAAGAGTGCTACAAGCAATCGGGCGATTTGAAAGGAATCAATATAAATGAATGACTACGACGAGGCCTTCGGCGAAATAATCGGCGGCGAAGAAGATGAAGATAAAACGGAACTCGATTTATTGACGATGGAAGATGATGAAGACGACGACGACGATGGCGCAGACTTCGGCGCAGACGATGAAGAGGAAGAGGATGTCGCCATTCGCACGGTCGTGATGGCGAAGGAAGATTTGATGGCATTGTTGTGCTTGAAGACTTCGCCGCGCGGCGGCATCGTCGTGCGCGTCGATCCACGCGAACAGCGTCCCGCCGCGCAGGTTTACGACGAAGGCGCAATCGCCGCCAAGTGGTTCAACAAAAGCGTTGCGACAAGCCGACGCAACGGCTGGCAAGTGCTTTACGACGGCGAACCGGCATTCGGATAAAATAAGATAGAGGAAAGGGCAAGCGTCTCGCGTGAAGCATTTATCCGAATCCTCGCCCACGTCTTTTCGCTTTTCACCTTTCTACTTTCTTGCGGCACACAGGCGGCGTTGGAGCATCCCTTTCGGATTGCTCTGCGCCGCCTTCGTCGTCCAACTCGTTGCCGGTTTCAGGCCAGACCTCACGGAGCGCCTTTACAGTCGCGGGCTTTACACGCACCTCGCGCAATACATTGCTTTCATTAACAAGTTTTTCGGGTTTTCCGTCGCGGAAATGCTTTTGCTGCTGTTGCTTTTAGGAATCGTCGCGGGAGCCGTGTGGCTTGCGCGCGAAATACTTTTGCGGCGCCTGAAGTGGGAAGAGTGGAGAAGGTTTTTGTCGCTGTGTGCGGTGAGTTTGCTCTGGGCGGCGGGCATCGGCACGCTGCTTTTTCTATTCGTCTGGGGATTGAATTACGAGCGGCAACGGCTGATCGTCAATCTGCAATTGGAACGGCGACAGGCAAGTGCTGACGAGTTGGAAACAATCTGCCGTAACCTCATCGCGGGCATTAATCAGAACTACGAAGACGCGCACGCGAGCCTTGCGCCGATCAATAATTCTTCTTCCGTTAGCAGCAATACCGCTGCAACTTCTACGGCAACGACTGTGGCTACAGGGCGCACGCTTTTGCCTTTGAGCCGCGCGCAGCTTTATGAAGCCCTCGAATCTGCTTATGAACGAACGCCGCTTCCCGGTGTGGCAAACAACAAAGCGTTCGGGCAGCCGAAGCCGATTCGCTTTTCGCGCGTGCTGACGAGGCTCGGCATCTCCGGCATGTTTTTCCCGTTCACGGGCGAAGCTAATTTCAACGCCGAACAGCCCGACTGCGATTTGCCTTTCGCCATCGCTCACGAAATGGCGCACCAGCGAGGCTTCGCGCGCGAGGATGAAGCAAACTTTATCGCCTTTCTCGTCTGCGCCAACTCCACAGACGCTTATGTGCGTTATTCCGGCTACCTCAATAGCCTGTATGTTGTCGGCGCGCTCGCACGCGTTGCGCCGGAGCGTCTGGCAAACATTTATCGCACGCTCGGCGCGGGGCCGCGCGCAGACCTCTTCGCGCGCTATGTTTTCTGGACAAACTATCAGGGAAAACTAAGTGCGACGAGTTATCTAATCAATAACGCTTACCTGAAAATCAACCGCATCAAATCCGGCGCGAAAAATTACAACGAAGCATACGCCTTGATTGTCGGCTATTACTTGAAGCAGATGAACGATAAAGCCAAGTAATCGCGTGTGAAAAATCAGCTCCGTAGGAGCGAGATGTTTATAGAACTTAGCTGACCTGAAGCTCAAAAGCTCCGCTAGGAGCGACATGTGCAAGATATGCCGCTCCTAGCGGAGCTAAACACAATTAACAGCACCATGAGCTATAAACATTCCGTCCCTACGGGACTTCTAAACAGCTTCTAAGCAGTCGCGTGTCGTGGCAGTGATCGTCTCTACAATTTGCCTGTCTTATTTGCGGCGATGCTGAGCGCAGGCGTTTGCGATTGGGCGTTGAACTGACGATGAAGCAGAAGCAATGTGAGCGCGCCGATGAAGAGAAGCGGTTGGGTCGTGTCGGACTTAACGAGCATCCAATAATGCAGCACGCCGCCAATGCCAGCGACGTAAGCGAGCTTGTGCAGTTTGCTCCAACGCTTGCCGCCCAAGCGCTTAATCATATTGTTCGTCGAAGTCGCGGCGAGCGGCACGAGCAGAAAAAACGTTAGCATTCCGACGGCGATGAACGGGCGCGCGAAAGCGTCGGAGACGATGTTCTTCACATTGAAAAACTTGTCGAACCAGAGATACGTGATGAAGTGCAGCGAGGCGTAGAAAAACGCGTAGAGGCCGATCATGCGACGAAACTTCGTCAGCCAGTTGTAGCCCGTATACTTGCGCAGCGGCGTCACCGATAAAGACAAAAGCAGAAAAACGAGCGTCAGCATTCCCGTCGTGCGCGTCACGAATTCGAGCGGGTTTGCGCCCACACGGTCATGCGCCCAATCCCATGCGAGCAGCGCGAGCGGCACAAGGGAATTCGTGAAAACTAAAAACTTGGTAAACTTGATGTCCGGCACGCTGTCGCTTCCCTTCAAAAATATCTTTTCAAATCCATGCCTGTGTAGAGACTTGCAACTTGATCGGCGTAGCCGTTGAACAAACTGGTTTCCCTCATTCCGTACTCGCCGATGCGCCGCTCGTTCGATTGCCCGCGCAGATAGCCGATTTGCGGATTGACGTTCGAGTAAAACCCGTATATATCAGGCGCGTACTCGCTCCAAGTCGTTCTCGGCTCCGTCTCCGTCAAGCGAATTTTAACGATTGATTTGATGCTCTTGAAACCGTATTTCCAAGGCACGACGAGACGCAACGGCGCGCCGTTTTGCGGCAGCAGAGTTTCACCGTAAATGCCGCTTGCAAGCAGCGTCAAAGGATTCATCGCTTCATCGAGGCGCAAGCCTTCGACGTAGGGAAACGGAATGCCTGCGCCGCTCAGATTCGGCATACGCTTCGGATCGGCGAGCGTTTGAAACGCCACGTACTTCGCCTGCGAGTTCGGTTCAGCCTGTTCTAAAAGTTTGGCGAGCGGAAAGCCGACCCAAGGGATTACCATCGACCAGCCTTCGACACAGCGATGGCGATAAATGCGTTCTTCCGGCGGACTGATGCGCAGGATTTCGTCTAGGTCATAAATTTTCGGCTTGTTCACAAGGCCTTCGACGGAAATTGTCCAAGGGCGCGTGACGAAGCCTTGCGCTTCTTCCGCGACGCCGCTCTTGCTCGTCGAAAATTCGTAGTAGTTATTATAATTCGTGATGTCCTCGAACGAAGTCGGCTTTTCGTTTGTCGCCCAAGAAGGCGCATCCGTTGCGGATTGCTTTTGCAAATCGGCGATTTCCACATGTGGACGGATGATGTGCGGGCGGACGGCGAACTTGCGATACACAAGCCCCGTCGCGGTGGTCGTCGCGGCAAGCGCGGCGAGGCGCATAAACGTGCGGCGCGAGAGATAAGTTTTCTCGTCTGTAATCTCGCTGCTTTTAACATCGTTTGGTTTCTTGATTAACATAACGGCTTCGGTGACTTTCGCTTAAACTAACTTTCGCACGAAAACTAAGCGCCCTCGCCTTTTATCGGTTTCGTTCAGGTTAGAGTGTCGCGCCGCTTCTTTCGTTCGCCGTAAATTTAGAGCGCTTATGAAAACTGTTTCCTTATCTCTGTGTCTATATGCCGCTGTCGCTAAATTTTATTTCCGGGCGAACTGTTAATAATTTCCATTCGTGAGCGTTTTATGTGTGGAGACGAAATGAAGGAGGATATTGTGCAAGCCGCTGCCGTAACCAACGCCAACGCCGTTCCCGTCGTTAAAGCAACGAATTCAATCGCCCACGCTGCGGCGCCGAATCTGGAAGAATTGTTTCGCGCGCACCATGAGCAGATTTTCCGCGCCGCCTACCGCATTACCGACAGCGCGACGGACGCCGAAGACGTGCTGCAAACTATTTTCCTGCGCCTCGTGCGCCGCGAAGAACAAGCGAGTCTCGCGCCGAATCCGGGCAGCTACTTTCACCGCGCCGCCGTCAACGCCGCGCTCGATTTAATGCGCAGCCGTCAACGCACACCTTCCGTTCCGCTCGATGAATTGACAAACGATTTAATGGAAAGCCCGCGCAGGGGGCCGGAGAACGTGCGCGCCAGCCGCGAGCTTCGCGTGGTCGTGCAAGAGGCCGTCGCGCGGCTCGGAACAAGCGCTGCCGAGATGTTCGCGCTGCGTTATTTCGAGGGCTACGATAACCGCGAAATCGCTGTAATGCTCAACACTTCGCAGATGGTCGTCGCCGTCGTGCTGCACCGGGCGCGCGCGAAAGTCCGCAAGGAAGTCGGCAAGTTTTTGGAGGTAAACCATGACGCATAGCAATCATAATTCCGATGAAATTTTGAACGAAACATTGTCCGCTATCCGCGATGAAGAACTCGACGCGGTGACGATTGACCGCGCCGCCGAACGCGTCTGGGCGCGCGTCGCACGGAAAGAAACCGGCGTGCTTTCCGCAACTTCCACTCCCGACTCCGTTGCTGCTACTGCTGATGCACTCGCCGCCGTTACTGCCGCCGATGCTGCATTGCTTGATGACAGCCGCAGTTGCGCGGATTTTCAAAGCATGATTCCCGCGTATCTAGACAAGGATTTGTCGGGCGCGCGGCTGTTGTTGTTTGAAGACCACACGCGCGAATGTCTCGCCTGCCGCCGTGCCTTAAAGCAAGCGCGCACAGGCATTCCGGCAACAATAATCGCTGCTCATCCGGCGTACAGCGTTGCCGCGAAGAATCGCATTGCAGCGCGTCCCGACAACGCTTGGAGATGGGCGATTGCGGCGACGTTCGTGATTGCGTTCGGAGTCGCGGCGATGATGCTGTCGTCGCGCTTTTCACTCTCGGGTGAAGCGCGCGCGGCAAATTTGCAGTGGGCGAGCGGTGAAGTTTACCGTATCGGCGATGCTGAAAGCCGCCCGCTTAAAGTCGGCGAAGCGATTAAATCAAACGAGCGCATTCGCACCGCAAAGGATGCGCGCGCCGTCGTTCGCTTAACGGACGGCTCGCTCGTCGAAATGAAGGAGCGCTCGGAATTTTCCGTGAGCGAGGGTTCCAAAGGCACGACGATTAATCTGGCGCGCGGCGATGTCATCGTGCAGGCGGCCAAGCAGCACGAGCGGCATTTGTTTGTTTCGACAAACGATTGCCTCGTCTCCGTGACCGGCACGATCTTCGCCGTCGGCAACGGCACGAAGGGTTCGCGCGTGAGCGTCGTCGAAGGCGAAGTCCACGTCGATCAAGCCGGACGCCGCGAACAAATTCTGCATTCCGGCGATCAAGCTTTGACAAACGAAACGCTCGATCCCGTGCCTGTCAAAAACGATGTCAGTTGGAGCCGCGACGCAAGGCGTTACACTTCCTTGCTCGCCGAATTCGCGTCCTTGCACAAGGAACTAAACGAACGCGTGCCGCGTCCCGGCGTGCGTTATTCAACGCGGCTTCTGGATGCGATGCCCGCCGACACGGTGCTCTACGCGGCCTTGCCGAACTTGGGTCAGACGATGGACGCATCTTACAAAGTCATGCAGGAGCGCATCGATTCCAATCCGGCCTTGCGCGAGTGGTGGGAGCGCAAGGAATCTTCATCGCGCGGCAAAGAGGGCATGAATGAGATCATCGAAAGAGTGCGCGCGTGGGGAGCGCAACTCGGTGACGAAATCGCTGTCGGTGCGTCTATGAATGAGCAGGGACAGCCCGGCAGCGCGCTCCTTCTCGCCGAACTGCGCGATCCGTCGAACTTCCGCTCGTTCCTCGAAGAACAAGTCAGCGCATTGCAAAGCGGCGCGGCGAAGAACGAAACGGCCATCAATATTATTGACAATCCGCTTTCGACAAACGCTGCTGCGAGTGTCCCGCAATCCGCGAAGCGAACTCAGCCTGCGCAGATTTTCGTCTGGCAGCGTGATGATTTAATCGCTGTCGCGCTTGATTTGCCGACGCTGCAAAAACTTGCCACTGCGCTGCAAGCGCCCGCCGCGAACAATTTCAAAGCGACGCAGTTTTATTCGCGCATCGGTTCGCTTTATAAAGACGGCGCGGGCTTGATCGTCGCCGCCGATTTGCAGCGCATCGTGCCGCAGTTGATGAACAATCGCCCTGCGCAAAATGCGGGCGGCAATCATGCGGCGGGAAACGAGCGCGGCGTGGACGCGGCGCGGCAGCTCGGCCTTTTCAATCTCACGAATTTTATTCTCGAGCAAAAGGAAACGAACGGCAAAACGCACTCGCGCGCCGTGCTGTCGTTCGACGATATGCACCACGGCATACAGTCTTGGCTCGCCGCGCCCGGCCCGATGGGTTCGCTCGAATACGTTTCGCCGGATGCGTCGGTTGTCGCCGCCTTTGTCGTCAAAAATCCGGTCTCGCTCGTTGACGATCTGCTCAATTCCTTAAAGACGCTCGACCCGCAAGTCGTCCGGCACTTAAACGATTTCGAGCATGAGCACGCGATTAATTTCCGCAACGATTTCGCCGCGCCCCTCGGCGGAGAATTCATGTTCAGCGTTGACGGGCCTGTGCTGCCGACGCCGTCTTGGAAAATGGTCTTCGAGGTTTACGATGCGGCGCGTTTGCAGGCGACGCTCGAACAAGCCGTTGCGGAGTTGAATAAGTTTGCGGCGCAGGAACATCGCAAGGGTTTCGTGTGGGAGCAGGCTGACGCAGGAGCCGGACGCAAGTTCTACACACTGCGTTCCCTCGATGTCGGGATGGAATTAAATTATACGTTCGCCGACGGCTACATGATTCTCGCGCCGAGCCGCGCGCTTGTTGACCGTGCCTTGCGCTTTCGTGAATCGGGCGTGACCCTGCTTCACTCCGCGCGCTTCGGGGCAGCTCTGCCGCAGGACGGCAACGCGAATTTTTCGGCGATCTTTTACCATAACCTTGCGCCGCTCATTGAGCCGCTCGCGCAAACAATGGCGGGCATCGGCAGCCGTATGCCGAAGGAGCAGTCTGAAGCTTTGAAATCCTTTGCCTCAACGACTGCGCCGACGCTCGCATATGCGCGCGCCGAAAACGACGGGATCATCTTTGCGACGGACACAGACAGCAACAGTCCGGTCGGCTTGAGTCCGGCGACGCTCTTAGGAATTCCCGGCGCATTCGGCATCGAGCACATCATGGAAGAATCGATGCACGACAAAGCATCACGGCGTTAGTTTATTGCCGCCACATAAATTTAGAAATGATTAGAAGTTATGACACATCCAAATAATGTTACGAGATCGCGAACGTTCAAGCGCTTTGCGTTGGCATTGTGTCTCGTTGCGTCGCTTTGGTTGACGGGCTGTAAAAGCGTCGTGAGCCAGACTACGGAAGTCGGCGCGCATAAAATTACGGTCAACTATCCACATGGTCTTGAAGTGCGGCAGAGGCTTGAGGAACATGACGACATTGCAAGCCTACGCCGCGAGAGCATATTTGGGTTGTACAGAAAAGAAATCGTCATCAAAAACGAAGAACTCTGGGCTAATGGCAGAAGCTATGGCAAGTTGAAGCAAGGCGATTCCGTGACAGTGGATGGCGATAGGGTTTTTATCAATTCAAATGAAGCACAGGAAATCGCCAGCCGTTAAGCCGTGTGAATCAAAAACCGACGCCGCGAAAAAGATTAAACTGCGCGGGCGCATTTATTGTTAGTCTCGATGAACATCCAGACAAAACGAATCGTTACGAACACCGAAGGAGTAAAATGATGCGTAAACAATTGAGTGTTTTATTATTCGCGGCGGCGCTCTTGACAACCGGATGCGCGCGCATGATCGCAGGGGAATCGCAGCGCGGAGACCGCGACTTGAAGGAGCGTGATGAAATGCGGCAAAGCTATCAGCTTTCTCCGGGGGCGCGTGTCGAAGTGGCGGGCATCAGCGGCATAGTGAAGATTAACACGGCTAACACGGACACGGCGGAAATCAACATCGTGCGCTATGCGGCGACACGCGCGGCGCTCGAGCATCACAAAATTACCGTCGATCACTCGGCAGGCAGTTTGTCTGTGCGCGGTGAAAAGGATGATTCTTCGGTTCACTCCATGCTGGCGCATCTTTTCACGCGCAGCAGCGAAGTGCGTCAGGAAGTAACATTAAAATTGCCGCGCAACGTCCAACTCTTCACGAACGGCGTCAACGGGCGCGTGACGATTGGCGAAGTGGATGGCGCAGTTGCAGTGCATGGCGTTAATGGCCGCGTTGAAATCGCGCAGGCGCTCGATCATGCTGAAGTCAACGGCGTGAACGGCGGCGTCACGATGACGCTGGCGAAGCTCGGAGAAAAGGGCGTTAGCATTCATGGCGTCAATGGCGGCATCGAACTTCGTTTCGCGGGTGATGTCAATGCGAGCGTAGACGTGCACGGCATCAACGGCAGCGTGCGCTCGGATGCGCCCGACATCGTCGTTGAAAAAGATAAGGATGATAGATCGAACGTCTCCGCGCAGATCGGCAAAGGCGGCGCGCCCGTCAGTCTTCACGGCATTAACGGCGGCGTGCGCTTGTCGCGCCTGACGGCAACCGCAGCCCGCTCCGTTGATAATGAGAATGCACAAACAAAGAAAACGGATTCCGTTGCCGACAATGATTCCGGTGGTTCTAAAGAGGACGATGAATAAATGACATTCACAAAGCGAGTCGCGGGATGTTTGTGCGCCGGAAAAACCGTTCTTTTTTTGTGCCTGTGTTCGGCGTTCGTGTTCCAAGGCTGCGCGCGCGTGGAAGGCGTGTTGCTCGGACGCGTCGAAACTAAAATCGAAGATCATGCGCTGGTGGTCACGGATTGTTACCGCATCGGCGGCGAACAACTAATCGAGACCGTCGAAAAATCTGCCGAAGGCGTGACTTATAAATATGTTCCGTGCCGCGACGCCGTGATATTCATCAAGCGCGGTGAGTTGATCGTCAATGGCAAGTCTTACGGAATGCTCGGCAAGAATGATGCGGTGACAGTCGATCATGGAAAAGTTTTGATTAACGAAAGGGAAGCGGCAGAGATTGCCAGCAAATAAATTGCCGCCAGCAAGAGCGTGGTGGACAAGCAATGCCGGATGTTAAGGCTTTAGCCGAATGTAAAATAAACAAGAATCTTCTGCCCTGCTTTAGCTAAAGCCGGTAAGGATAATCTTCC
Source organism: Pyrinomonadaceae bacterium (assembly GCA_051000345.1). GTDB lineage: Bacteria > Acidobacteriota > Blastocatellia > Pyrinomonadales > Pyrinomonadaceae > JBHENC01. The sequence continues at coordinate 20,359 of JBPCOJ010000045.1, forward strand.
AATGTTAATTCGGCTAAAGCCGCGAGCCTTACCTACTACATATCCACTAGCTAAAGCTAGTGGCAACTGAAAAGCGAATTATCAACACAACCTAATCACAGTGTCTGCAACCGCCGCAACATCCTTTATCGAGCTTGACGATTTAAGCGTTCGCTTCGGCAAGCGCGAAATTCTGCAAAGCCTGCGCGCGTCTCTCACGGGGCGCGCCGTCGGGCTGTTGGGGCCGAACGGCGCGGGCAAAACGACTCTCATCCACACGCTTCTAGGCTTTCATCCGCCGTCGAATGGCACGGCGCGCATCTTTGGGCAGGACATCAAAACGAATACGAAGCAACTGCGCGCGCTCATCGGTTACATGCCGGAGCGCGATTCGTTTATCGCAGGGATGACATGCGTGCATTTCGTTGCTTTGATGGCGCAGTTGTCCGGCCTTCCGGCATCGGCGGCGCTCGAACGCGCGCATGAATCGCTTTTTTACGTTGGCTTAGGCGAAGCGCGTTACCGCAAACTCGAAACGTATTCGCTCGGCATGAAGCAATTGGCGAAACTCGCGCAGGCGATTGTTCACGGGCCGCAGTTGATTATTTTAGATGAGCCGACGAACGGCCTCGATCCGCCGACACGCAAACGCATGATTGATCTAATACGTGACATACGCGACAGCGGCGCGGCGCGCGTCGTGTTGTCTTCGCATCTTTTGCGAGATGTCGAGGAATGCTGCGAAGAGATTTTGATTTTGAAGAACGGGCGCGTGCAGGCACAGTGTGACTTGGAAGCAGAGCGCAAGGCGAATCGCAAGTTTTTAGAGATTGAAACGCGCGGCAATGCCGATGCTTTTGCGCAGGCAGTGAAGCAATTGGATTGCGAGTTTGCCAGAACTAGCGAGCGGCGTTTTAAGTTGATATTGCCGGAGGGCGTCGAGATTCGTGACTTGTACAGAGCGGCGAGCGAGAGCGATTTGCAGATTCGGCGATTGGTATACAAGCGCGATTCGCTCGAAGATATTTTTTTGAAGGCGATGGAGGACTGAACTGAAACGTGGCTGTTTATGAACACAGTTACAGGCGTTATGAAGGACGTTTGACGCCCGCTTGGTCGCGCTTTCTCGTCGTGCCGCGCGATGCTTACGGCAGCATCTTCGCCTCGAAATTCTTCGTCGCATTTTTCGCCGTGTGTTTCGTTTATCCGCTCGTCGCGGCGATTCTGATTTATCTGCGCCACAATGTAGCCGCGCTCGCGCTGTTGAAGATTACAAACGTCGGCGAGTTGCTGGTTATCAACGCTTCCTTCTTCGAGACGTTCATCGTCGTGCAGGGCATGTTCGCGTACTTTCTGAATTTGTTTCTGGGGCCGACGCTCGTTTCGCGCGATTTGACGAACAACGCCTTGCCGCTTTATTTGTGCCGCCCGTTTTCGCGCGTCGAATATGTGATCGGCAAAATGAGCGTGCTGTTGATTCTGCTTTCCCTGATTACTTGGGTGCCGGGATTGCTTCTGTTTTTGTTCGAGGCGTATCTGGAAGGATGGAGTTGGTTCGCGCATAACGTTTGGATGATGTGGTCGATATTTTTCGGAAGCGCAATCTGGATTCTCGTGCTGGCCTTGTTGTCGCTGGCGGTTTCGGCGTGGGTCAAGTGGCGCGTCGCGGCAAGCGCCGCATTGCTCGCGCTTTTCTTCGTTCCGGCGGCTTTCGGCGGAACGATTAATAATCTTTTTCAGACGCGTCTCGGCAATCTTTTGGGCTTGCCGAATTTAATCGGCAACGTATGGGCAGACCTCTTCGGAAATTTTTCGCGCCATGCGGAGCGCTCATCTAACTGGCGCGTGCGCGGCGGCGTCGTGTTGATGGAGCCGCCGCTGTGGGCGAACGTCTGTATGCTGCTGCTGCTTTCCCTGTTCTGTTTGTTTTTGCTGTGGCGAAAAATCAAAGCTTATGAGGTCGCGCGTTAAAGAAGATGAGCACGAACACGAACAACACGCGCAACAGCAGCAGCAGCAGCAGCGACAGCAGCGCCATCGTCTTCGATGATGTCTCGAAATTTTACGGCGAGATACTCGGCGTCAACCGCGTTCATTTGCGCATTGCGCCGGGCATCACGAGCCTCGTCGGGCCGAACGGATCGGGCAAGACGACGCTCATGAATTTGATGACGGGACTCTTGCAGCCGACGCGCGGGCGCATTAGCGTGCTCGGCTTGCGCCCCGATGAACCCGAACAGCTTTTTCGCAAAATCGGTTACTGCGCGCAGTTCGATTCGTTTCCGCGCGGCATGACCGGACATGAATTCATCAAAAGTTTTCTACTCGTGCATGGATATGAGCGCGCGGAAGCTGAAGCATTGACGAAACGTGCAATCGAGCGCGTCGGACTTCTCGATGCGGCGAAGCGAAAAGTTGCAGGTTATAGCAAAGGGATGCGGCAGCGCGTGCGGCTGGCGCAGGCGATTGCGCACGAGCCGCAAGTACTGGTGTTGGACGAGCCTTTGAACGGGCTTGACCCGATGGCGCGCGCCGAGATAATCGAACTCTTTCGCGCGCTCGCAAGCGAAGGCTTGCACCTTATTTTATCGAGCCACATTCTTCACGAAGTGGATATGATGAGCGATAGCGTCGTGCTCCTTAATAACGGCTACGTGGTTGCCGAAGGCGGCGTGCATGTCGTGCGCGACGAAATCGAGGAACACCCGATGCAGATTCTCGTGCGCTGCCAGCGCCCGCAAATTCTGGCGGCGCATGTTTTTGAAAGCGATGTGACTGTTGAAGCGCGCATACATCAAGATCGACAGGGGCTTTTCGTTAAGACGCGCGACGCTGACCGCTTTTATGCGCTGCTCAATCGCATCGTGCTCGAAACGGATATAGGGCTTGAATCCGTCGCGCCGGTGGATGACGATTTGAGCGCCGTCTATGGCTACTTGATTAACGAAGGGAGCGGCGCGAGCGTATGAGTTCGGGAGTGGAAGTTGCCGCGCGCGAAGCGAACAATACAGCGACGATGAATAAAGCGCGTGCGCGTCGCGTGCGGCAAACCTTAGCGATCATGCGTCTCGAAGTGCGCAAGAATTTCTTCGGCCACCGCGCGATTCTTATTTATCTGCTGGCGCTTGTGCCGGTCGGGATTGTCGCGCTGCTGGCGTTGACGCTTGCGTTGCATCCGCCGGACGGCAGCGAGTGGCGCAACGCGGCGGAAAGCGGCACTTTGTTTGCGCGCATTTACGAAGGCTTGTATGAAGGATTGATTTTGCGGACGATTGTTTTCTTCGGCTGCGCGTGGATTTTTATGAATCTGTTTCGCGGCGAAATCGTTGATCGAAGTCTGCATTATTATTTTCTCGCGCCCGTGAGACGCGAAGTGCTTGTCATAGGGAAATACTTGTCCGGCCTCTTCACGGCGATTGTGCTCTTTACAGCGACGACGCTGCTCACGATGTTTTTTCTTTACCTACCGCGTGACCGTTCCTTTAACGAAAGCTACTTTCTGCACGGGCCGGGAATCAAATATGCGCTCACATATGTGGCGATCACGGCGCTGGCGTGTCTCGGCTATGGGGCGATTTTTCTGCTCATCGGATTATTCTTTCGTAATCCGATTTTCCCTGCGCTCGTCGCTTACGGGTGGGAATGGATTAACTTTCTGCTGCCGCCGCTCTTAAAGAAAATCAGCGTCGTGCATTATCTGAATTCGCTTGCGCCCGTGCCAATCGCCGACACGAGCGCGTTTGCGGTGCTCGCCGAGCCGACGCCCGCGTGGATTTCCGTACCCGGTTTATTGCTCGTCACAATGCTCGCACTCTTTATCGCCAGCCGCCGCATTCGCCGCATGGAAATTCGTTACGGCAGCGATTAACGTTTGAAATTTTGCACGCGCGAATTGCCGCGCGCGGGCAGTTTGAACTACAATCTGCGCCCATCATGCGCAGAAAACTTTTGCTACTTTCATCGCTTCAACGCCGCTTCGTTTTCATTTCTTTAATCGCCGCATTGCTTTTCGCAAGTGCCGCCACGCTTCGCGCCCAAACGAATCAGACTCCGGCGGCGAATTCTTATTCACCGCAGTTGCTCGCCGACTTGAAACGCATTCAGGCGGCGGCGCTCGAAAGCGATTACGCTTATCGCCAAGTCTCCTATTTGACGAACAACATCGGGCCGCGCTTGAGCGGTTCGGCGCAGGCGCAGGCGGCAGTCGAGTATGTCGCAAAGGAACTGCGCCGCATCGGACTCGACGTGCAGCTTGAGAAGGTAATAGTGCCGCACTGGGTACGCGGCTTGGAGACGGGCGCGCTCACGGAGTTTCCGGGACAAGCGCCGGGGACGACGCAGAAAATAATCTTGACGGCGCTCGGCGGAAGCGTGGCGACGCCGCCGGATGGAATACAAGCGCCCGTCATCGTCGTCAATAATTTCGACGAACTGCGCGGCCTCGCGCGCGAGCAAGTCGCGGGCAAGATAGTGCTTTTCAATTATCGTTTCGATGAGCGAATGGCTGAACAGGGATTCGGCGGGGAAGCTTACGGGCAGGCGGTTGCATACCGTGCCGCCGCGCCGAGTGCTGCGGCGCGCATGGGAGCCGTCGCTGCGCTGGTGCGCTCCGTCGGCGGCGCTGACTATCGCTTGCCGCACACGGGTTTGACGCGCTATGCGCCGGATGCGCCCGAAATTCCCGCCGCCGCCGTCACCGCCGAAGACGCGGACTTGATTGCCAGCCTCGCACCGCAAGGGCAAGTGCGTATGCGTTTGACGCTCACGCCCCAGCGCTTGCCGGACGCCGTCAGTTACAACGTGATCGGTGATTTGAAGGGCAGCGAGCACCCTGAACAAATCGTGATCGTTTCCGGTCATCTCGATTCGTGGGATTTGGGAACGGGCGCGATTGATGACGCGTCGGGCGTCGCGGTGGCGATGCAGTCGGCACAGCTTCTCAAGCAACTTAACTTGCGCCCTAAACGCACGCTCCGCGTCGTCGCATGGATGAATGAAGAAAACGGCGTCGCGGGCGGCAGAACCTACGCCGAAAATCACAAAGGCGATGCCATTAACCATATCGCCGCCATCGAATGCGATCTCGGCGCAGGCCACCCGCTCGGCTTCGATGCGAAAATCAAACCGGAAGCGTTGCCGCTCTTAGCGCCCGTTTCAGCCGTGCTGCAAACATCCGGCGCGGGACTCTCGAAGCTCGTCGAAGACACGGAGACGGACATTACGCCCTTGGCTAATCTTGGCGTGCCTGCGTTCGGCATCTGGCAGGACAGCCGCACATATTTCAATTACCACCACACCGCCGCCGATACGCTCGATAAGGTAAAGCCGCGCGAGTTGGCGGAGAACGCCGCCGTGATGAGCGTGCTGGCATATGCGCTGGCTAATCTGCCGCAGACGCTGCCGCGCTGAATATTTGCGCGAACGCTTTACGCGGCATTGGAATTTCGCTTGAGCGGCAAAGCAATTAATGAACAACTTTTCTTTGCGGCATTTAGCTGACGCTTTTTCGTTGACTTGCGGCTGGCTCTTTCTATATTGTTACTTAGAGAAAGCGATATTGCTTTCCTTCGCATTCCCACTTCCAAATTGAAGTTTCCGCCATCGAGTCGCATTTGCCTTTAATTTCCGTCTTGCGCTTTCAACCGCAGTAATCGAATTGATTTATTCAATTTGACCGGTCACGCTCTTCTGAACTTGTATATTTAATCGACGCAATCGCGCAAGTCCAAGTAATTTCTGGATTCAGATTGAAATGAAGCGCGGCATACTGTTTGCTAAATGCTGTCATGACCGAATATGTGCGATTATCGCTATCAGCGAGCAGTCGGAAATTTTACCTGTGTCGCCTTTTTGGTAAATTCATTCCGCGCAACGATTCGCTACGGGCAAGGCATGGTGCATCTGACAAAATTATGTGCTCGGCAGTGACGTTGTGACCAAGTTTCAGAAAATCTACGCGCAGGGCTTCGTGATGGGTGACGGCACAGTGCAAGCGCAAATTATGGTCTACGGCGATGGCACTGCTTCAAGGATACAACCTTCAATGAAATAACGTTCGATCAAATAATGCGCGCGAATCATCGCGCCTTTAACCTTCGCAGAAAGGCCGACGCGAAAAACTCGCGCGCCAGCCTCTCTGCTTTCCTCAATTCCTCAATAACGACGCGCCCCTGTTTCTGTTACCACTCGTTTGACGCCTCCAACGGCAAACGATCAGCCTTCAAAAAAAGTAGCGACGGACATGAACAGACCAGCCTATCTCAAACAGTACAGAGCCTTGATCGCTGTGCTCGGCGCGCTCGTTTCCTGCTTCTCTATCGCGTATTTGCCCGTCGCCCGGCTCGACTGGCGCTTTTTCGTGTTGGCGCTTATCACAGTCGTTATCAGCTCGCGCGCCGCCATTAAGCTGCCGCGCGTCAACATCAACATCACCGTTTCCGATACCTTTATCTTTCTGACGGTGCTGCTGTACGGCGGCGAAGCAGCCATTTTGCTCGCCGCCGCCGAAGGGCTTATTTCAGGTTCGCGCATCAGCAAGACGCCGCTCGTCGTTCTTTTCAACGCGGGCGTAATGGCCTGCGCGACGTTCGTTACCGTGTGGACGCTGCGTTTCGTTTTCGGCGGCACAGAACTGCCGTCCGGCAGTTTTGCTTTAACCGCCGTCGTTATTTGTTTGATGGCGCTCGTGCAGTGCATCGCCAACACGGGCATTCTCGCCGTGTGCATGGCCTGCAAAATTGATCGTCCCGTATGGGCGACGTGGAAGGAACATTACCTTTGGACTTTAATTAGTTTTTTTGCGGGCGCGACTGCCGCCGCATTCATTTACAAATCATTCGACACCATCGGCTTTTACGCCATCATCGGCGCGGTGCCGATCATCTCCATCGTTTATTTCACTTACCACAAATATCTGGAAGACATTCGAGCGACTTCTGCGATTGCGGAGCAGGCCGAACGCGCGCGCCGCGAACAGGCCGAGCGCCACGTCGGAGAACTCAACAGCTACATCGAAGAACAGCGCCGCATCAGCCAAGCGCTGCAGGAAAGCAAGGAAAAATTTCGCCACGCCGCCTTTCATGATGCGCTGACGGGGCTGCCCAACCGCGTGCTGCTGACGGATCATCTGAAGCTGGCAATCGAGCGCGCGCGCCGCCGCGAAGACCATCTTTTCGCCGTGCTGTTTCTTGACCTTGATCGCTTCAAAAACATCAACGACAGTCTAGGCCACAACATCGGCGACCAACTTCTTATCGCCATCGCCCGCCGCGTCGAAAATTGCTTGCGCCCGATGGACACTGTGGCGCGCTTGGGCGGCGACGAATTTGCGATTCTCCTCGACGGCCTCGAAAATTCGGAAGCCGCCGTGCATATCGCCGAGCGCATACAGGAATCTCTAACGCAGCCGTACAATTTGAGCGGCCACGAAGTTTATACTTCGACGAGCATCGGCATTACTTTGAGCACGACGAACTACGAGCATCCAGAAAATCTTTTGCGCGACGCGGACACGGCGATGTACCGCGCGAAGGAAAACGGCAAGGCACGCTACGAGCTTTTCGATACGGTGATGCACGCGCGCGCCGTCGCGCTGCTGAAACTGGAAAACGATTTGCGCCGCGCCGTCGAACGACAGGAATTCGAGGTTTACTACCAGCCGATCATACGTCTCGAAACAAGCGAGATTTCAGGCTTCGAGGCGCTTCTTCGCTGGAACCACCCGGAGCGCGGCTTCGTCTCGCCGACGGAATTTATTCCGCTCGCCGAAGAAACGGGTTTGATTACGGAAATCGGGCAGTGGGTCTTGCGCAAGGCCTGCGAACAAATGCAGGAGTGGCAGTGGCTTGTGCCTGCCACGCGGCCTTTGACGGTGGCCGTTAATTTGTCGAGCAAGCAATTCAAGCAATCCGACATCATCGAGCAAATCAAAAAAACACTGCGTGAAACCAATTGCGATCCGCGCTCGCTGAAACTCGAAATTACCGAATCGGCGGTGATGGAAAACGCCGAGGCCGCGACGCAAATGCTGACGCAACTGCGCGACTTGGGCGTGCAATTAAGCATCGACGATTTCGGCACGGGCTATTCTTCCTTGAGCTATTTGCACCGCTTTCCCGTCACGACTTTGAAAATTGACCGTTCGTTTATCGGCAGAATGGGCGCGGGCGACGAGAACTCCGAAATCGTCCGCACGATTATGACGCTCGCCGGAAATCTGGGCATGGATGTCGTCGCCGAAGGAGTCGAAACCGAAGAACAGCTAACGCAACTCACCGCGCTTAAATGCGAGTACGGACAAGGCTATTTGTTTTCCAAGCCCGTCGATGCGGCGGCAGCGCAGGAACTTCTGCGGCAACGCGCGCAGGGACGCGCGAAGGCCTCGTATCTCGTCAACGAGCCGACGATTTTTGCGCCGGACATCGTGGTGACGCCGCACATCAATTAACGCGCGCATGAAAAGTCGAGAGAAGAAGAGTTGACTGAAAACGCCGCGTGAGTTAATCGGCGTTTGGCGCGACACGCGTGGGAAAATAAAAAGGTCAACGACGCCCTCGCTGCGTCGTTGACCTTATGTCGCATTCTTCTCATCCGAAATCGGGGGAAGGATGCGATATGGCTGCGCACTCTAGCACCAAAAGTTTTGTCTGCCAAGCGCTAATCTTCAATCTGCAAACGATAAGCGAATGCTTCATGTAAACGCACGCGCAAACGGAAAAAATGAAACGCCGCGAATTCTAACGCATCGGAATTCGCGGCGTTTCATTTTTTTGTTAAAGGCTTGCGCGCGCCACGCTTCCGTGAATAGTTCGCGCGCCAGCGTCAACCGAAACTACTGATTCATGTTGCCGCCCATGTTGCCGCCCGACATATTGCCGTTCATGTTGCCGCCCATGCTGCCGCCGCGATGATGGTGATGATGACGCCGATGTTTGCGATGACCCTTACGGCGATGATGACGACCCATCATGCTGCCGCCGCTCATGTTATCGCCGCTCATGTTATCGCCGGACATATTGCCGCCACTCATGTTGCCGCCCGACATATTACCGCCGGACATGTTGCCGTTCTGCGCGAAGACGAATGTGCTGAGGCACATCACGAGCGCCAGAACCAATGTAAGTTTTTTCACGATGATCTATTCTCCCGAAGCTGCAAAGGATTTGGTAAAGCCCTAACTTTTTACGCCAAATCGCGCCGCGAGTCAATTATTTATTGCCACATTCACGCGCTTCACATATATAAAGTGGCGAACGGCGCGCCGTTCGCCGCTTTATATTTAAATCCTCTACGGCGACGACTTTAATACCCGACGCACTTTGAATTCTGATGGAAACCGAATCTTCTATTGCGGCTGCGCCAATCGTCTTGCCGCGCGCGCGGCGTTTGAATTTTCCGGCGCTCGTGTGCGTGATCTTTTTCGTCGTTTCCGGCGGCGCATACGGCCTTGAGCCGCTTGTCGGCGCGGTGAATCCCGGCTGGGCTGTCGCGCTGGTAATTGCGGCGCCGCTCGTGTGGAGTTTGCCGATTGCCTTGATGGTCTCGGAACTCTCCAGCGCGATGCCCGTCGAAGGCGGCTATTACGTGTGGGTGCGCGAGGGGCTTGGCGATTTCTGCGGCGTGCAGGAAGGTTTCTGGACGATTTGTTATACGGCAGTAGATATGGCGATTTATCCCGTGCTGTTCGTTAATTACCTCGCATACTTTTATCCTGCGCTGGCGCTCGACGAAAACAGTTCCGCCGCGTGGCCTGCGATGCTCTGGCGATGGCTGATTGCCGTGACGCTGATCGCCGCCGCGTTTTTGATTAACTGTCGCGGAGCACACGCCGTCGGGCGCAACGCGATGTTCACCACAGGTTTGGTGCTGCTGCCCTTTGCCGTGCTCGTCGTTTATGGTTTCTCGCAAAAGGGCGCGGCGACGGCAACGGCGAATGCAGTGACGCACGGACTTGCGAACAAGAGCAGCGCAGGCTTGCTCGCGCTCGGAATTTCGACTGTGCTGTGGAACTACTGCGGGTGGGATAATGTTTCGACCTTCGCGGGCGAGGTCAACGATGCGGGGCGCAAGTACCCGCGCGCTCTTTTGTCTGCATTGCCGTTGACGGTGATGGCTTATCTGCTGCCTTTGCTGGCGGGCATTGCTGTGACCGTCGATGCGTCCGTGTGGAATGAATCAGCGGGTTGGCCTATCATCGCGCAATTAATCGGCGGGCGCTGGCTCGGCTTTCTTGTCGCGGCGGCGGCGCTCGTTTCCGCTTGGTCGCTTTTCAATAGCCAGTTGCTTTACGTTTCGCGCTTGCCTTACGCGATGGCACAAGACGGTTGGCTGCCTGCCGCCTTCTCGAAAATTTCAACGCGCACGGGCGTGCCAATCGTCGCGCTCGCGGCTTCGTGCATCGTCTCATCGCTTTTCGCGGCGCTGCCCTTCGGCAAACTCGTCGTCATAGACATACTGCTTTACTCTTCGGCGCTGTTGCTCGAGTTTCTCGCGCTCATCGCGTTGCGACGCACAAGGCCGGAGATGGAGCGCGGATTCCGCGTGCCGGGCGGTTGGTTTGGACTCATCTTTGTAACGCTTGCGCCGATGTCATGCGCTGCCGTCGTTGTCGCTGCCAGCCTCTACGGTGATGACGCAGGCACGCGCCAGACATACATCGTCGCCCTCTTAATCTTCAGCGGCACGCTGCTTTACCTTATCCGGCGGAAACATGCGAATAAGATGCGATTGAACATTTAATGCTTCTGCGCTGCCTTGTCATAGCATTTGTAACTGCGGGCGGCTCGAATTTTTGCAAGTGTGCGATAATCGACGGCAACCGAACGCCACCAAACTCTCGTTTCATTTATGCAAGGTTTAAGCATGATCTCCAATTCTTCTCACGGCCTCGATGTTCGCGGCATTATCGAGCGGCAAACGCGCGCGCGCCTCGCACAGGAAATCGGCGGGCAGTTGAAGAAATTTGCGGCGGACGATTTCCCGCGTTTTCTCGCGGACATCGTCAAACATTATTCGTTGATCGAATCCGCCTGCGTCTTGAATGAAACGGGCATGCAAATCACCGATACGATTCTCAACGAAACAAAATCGCAAAAGCAAAAAAGCATTATCTTCCGGCCTCCTGTCAAAGGCACGGATCACTCGCTGAAGGAGTATTACTACGTGCTGCGCGGCGCGCAGATCGACCCGTTCGAGACGCAGCCCTATGTGCCTTTGCCGTCCGGCGATTTGTGCATCACCGTCTCGACACAGTTTAAGGACGCCGCCGCCCGCGAGTTTATTTTGTGCCTGCATACGAAGGTTTGATAAACACACGAAGCGCGCAAATTTTCCTTCACAATCGTCAGCCTTGTCGGATACTGCGTCGATCAGCGGTCAACAGTAATGAATGAGAACGTGAATACGTTGCGCGTGCCGCGCGATGAAGACAGGGAACCGCGCTGGCCTGCGCTGGTGGCATTGTTGGCTGTCGGCGGCGTGTACGCATCGCTGCCCGCTTCGATGTTCGTCGGCCCGCGCTGGCTCGTGCCTGTGATCGTCGCGGCGCTGCTTGTGCCGACGGTGATTTCTCACAGAAGCGGCAATCATTCCTTGAATCACTTGTTCGGCCTCATCGCCAACGGTTTCGTCACGGCGGCGCTGGTCGTGTCGCTCGCGTTGCTCATACGCGCATTGCCCGCGCATAAGGAATCGCCAATCGCGCTGCTATTTTCCGCCGCCGCTTTGTGGTTCACAAATATTATAGTCTTCGCTTTGTGGTACTGGCGTTTGGACGCAGGCGGGCCGAACAAGCGCGATCTGCGCGCAGTTCATACGAAGGGCGCATTTCTGTTTCCGCAGATGTCTTTGGATGATGACGCGAGAGCGGCGGCGGGCGCTGAAGAATGGTCGCCGGAGTTTCTCGATTATCTTTTTCTGGCCTTCAATACGAGCACCGCGCTGTCGCCGACGGACGCGCCCGTTCTCTCGCGCTGGGCAAAGGGCTTGATGATGTTGCAGGCGGCGATTTCGCTGACCATCATCGTTCTGCTCGCCGGACGCGCCGTCAATATTCTCTGACGCCGCAATCTTCACAAAACCACTTTCAGTATGTTGTAGACACACGTTATATCCGTGCGTAATGTCTAATGCAAAAGCAGAAGGTGAGTGTGATATGAAACGTAATTCGCCGGGTGCAATTCGCCGCATTGTCTTCGCGTGTGTCCTCGCGCTTGTGTTGCTTTTGTTGTGGGGGCCTTACGGAGTGCTCGGACGTCTCTTAGCGCCGCAGGGCATACAAGTGATGTTCACCGCGTGGGCGATTATTCTTGCTAACATCTTCGTGACGTTTCCGCTCGCGTTCGGCGTCATCAAACCTGTTTACGATACGATGAGCCGTTCGCTCGAAGAAGCTTCCGCGACGATTGGCGCGACGCGCTGGCAAACTTTTTGATATGTCACGCTGCCGTCCCTGCGCGGCTTTGATCGTGCGCTTAGATTTGACGACGCGCCCGCCCACAGGGAATGAGCCGCCGCTTTACAAAGTCACGATCAACACGCCGGAGCACATGACGGGCGTTCCGATCATCGTCACGCGCCCGAAGCCGGAAGCCGCCGCCATGCGCCACCAAATCGGTGATCGCGTCGCCGTCGGCCTGACCTCGTATCGCGTGCTGCCCAACTACACGCTCGCCACAGAACAGGCCAGCCGCGCCGTTCAGACTTAAAGACGAGTGAGATAAGTTAAGCGTATAGGAAAAGTCGAATGTGAAGCGGTGTTGTGCTGCTATACTACGTTTAATTAGGAGAAGAGAATGAAGAGATTTACTTTCTTTAGTATTGTCGCGGTGCTCACATTTACAATCGGCGTGCTCTTTGCCTCAATACATTTTTTAAGGGCATATAAGCCTACGACTCTGATTTCAGAACCGCATTTTTCTCAAAGTGCTGCTGAATCGAATGACGCTGATATTCAGTTGGCGGATGTTTTTTACGACTTCGATCTCGTTGGTAGCAGCCCGATCAACTACAAATATATTCCCTCATCCCATCACAGCTTTGTCCTTTCTGAGAAAGTTCCATTGCCCGAGTCAAAAGTCCTTCGTCCATTTCCACAGAAGCTGGAGTTTGGGCAAAGGTATATAATTCTCAATCGTAATTCGGAGTTCGACGACCCCTTCTATCAGATTTTAGAGCGCCGCTTTCATGCTATCGGTGTTGAGACGAGTATTTTTATTCCATCAAGTTTTATGGCGATTGCCACTAAGCCGACGATCCCGGCTAGGTTTATTGATAAGCCGTTAGCTGTCATGCAACCTATGTCATTGGTGGTTCACGGAAAGGGATATGAAGGATTGGTTATAAGAGATGAGTACAATCAAACTTTAATAGACAGGAAGCCTAAAGTGAAATCAGTCATCCATGATTATAGTCTCATCCTTTTGAAAGAAACGCCGTAACTCATAACATACAGCAACTAAGTAATCGCTTCTAACTAACATACTGCGTCGCTGCCATCGTTTCCTCAACGCGGCTCGTCGAGCGGTTGCGGATTGCTTCCGCCGAGCAACCACTGTGCGCCTGCGGTTAAGCGATGCCGCCATGTCGGAAGGCGCGCGGCGTAGGCAGCGAAACGTGCTTCGCGCGCAAGACGGCCTGTGAGCACTTCGCCGCCGATTTCCACCGCCGCGTCTGTTGTGCCGAGACTCAAGGCCGTGCCGCGCTCCTTGAAAAAATCTGTGCGCAATTCCTTTCCGGCGAACAGCGCTTTGATGTTGTCCGCCGCGAGGCTTGCCTGTTGATAAGCGAGTTGCGCCGTGCCGTTCAAGCCTTTGTCCGCGTTCTCGTAGTGCGCGATGTCGCCGAGCGCGAATATGTTTTCATGCCCGCGCGTCTGCAAAGTGTTTTCGACGACGATGAGGTTTTTCTTCGCTTCTTTTTCAAGCTTCAACTTCAACACCAGCGGATTGACCTGCACGCCGCCCGTCCACACGACGGCGGCAGTTTTAATTTCCGTTTGCGCGCCGTCGCGTTCAACCGTCACGCTGCTCGCGTCTACGCGCAGCACTTTTGTTTTCGTTTGAATTTCGATGCGCGCATTTTCGAGCGCGCGCAACGCATAAGCGCGCAATTCTTCGTCCATCTCTGCGGCAATTTCGTCTGCTTCTTCTATGAGCATCACGCGCGGCTCAATGGTTAGGTTTTTGCGGGCGCAGTCTGCCTGTAAAAGGTCTGCCATTTTCGTGGCAAGCTCGATGCCGCTCGCGCTGCCGCCGACGATTGCAAAAATCGCGGCATCATCAGCCGCATTGTCGTCGGCGTGTGTCATGCGGTCAATAGTTTCTGACATGCGCCGTCGTAATTCGTCTGCCTGTTCGATGGTGCGAAAAGGCAGCGCATATTCTTTCGCTCCCTCGACGTTTTCGTAATTGGTAACGCCGCCGACAGCCATGACCAGCACATCGTAAGCGACGCGTCCGGCATTTTCTTTGATAGTGATTTCGCGTGTTTGCAAATCGACGTTTGTCGCTTCGCCCTGCACGAAGTGTACTTCCTCGCCGAGCAATTCTTTGTACGGCGGCGCGATTTGCCATGCTTTGGCTTCACCGCTCAAGTATTCGTAAAGCATCGGCGTGAATTGAAAATAATCCGCGCGGCTGATGAGCGTGACAGCGCACTCGTCCGCAAGTTCGAGCGCGGTGAAGAGTCCGCCAAAGCCGCCGCCGATGATTGCCACACGCGATTTTTCATTTGCCATTGAGTTCTTCGCCTTCGTAAACGAGCTGGTCGGATTTTATTCGTTGCGCGCCGCCGTCGCAGTCAACGCTTGCATATATTCGAGAGTAATAAGGATACGTTTCTATATCAAGTCGAATCGTTAGGCAACGATTCTTTAATCGTTAGGCAACGGTCTGCCGTGTTGTTTGACTGCGATGCCATGCTGCCGTCATGTTGCTTATCGGATCGCTTCGCGCATTGCAAATAATCGGCGCTCGATTCGCATCGCACAAATCGAAGAAAACTCGCTTGTGGATTAATGCCTGATTTTCTTGCTTAATTTCGCGGCATACGGCTTGAATGCTTGTTGCTGATAATAAGCTAACGGCAAGAAAAGAAAGCGAGAGCGCGAATCATGAAAATAGTGATTCCCGGCGGGACGGGGCAAGTCGGAACCATTCTGGCTCGTGCTTTTCACAGCGAAGGGCATGACGTTGTAATACTTAGTCGCAATCCGAAAAGCGCGCCGTGGCGTGTTACGGCTTGGGATGCGCAAACAATCGGCGACTGGGCGGCGGAATTGGAAAAGGCAGATGCGGTTATTAATCTTGCAGGGCGCAGCGTTAATTGTCGTTACAACGAAGAGAACCGCCGCGCTATCAAAGAGTCGCGCGTGGATTCTGTGCGTGTTGTCGGCGAGGCTATCAGGCGTGCGGTTTGTCCGCCGCGCGTCTGGCTTCAAATGAGCACGGCAACCATCTACGCGCATCGCTATGATGCGCCGAATGACGAAGCGAGCGGCATCATCGGCGGAGCGGAGCCTGACGCGCCGGACACTTGGCGTTTCAGCATCGACGTAGCAAAGTCTTGGGAGCGAGCCTTAGACGAAGCCGACACGCCGCATACGCGTAAGGTGAAGATACGCGCGGCGATGGTGATGAGTCCCGATAAAGGAGGCGTGTTTGATGAGTTGCTGCGGCTCGTGCGCTGCGGGTTGGGCGGAACGGCAGGCGATGGACGACAATACATTTCATGGATTCACCACGAAGATTTTGCGCGCGCCGTGCGCTGGCTAATCGCGCATGAGGAACTCGATGCGGCTGTCAATCTCGCCGCGCCTAATCCGTTGCCGAACGCCGAATTCATGCGCGCTCTACGCGAGGCGGCAGGCATTAACTTCGGTTTGCCTGCGACATCATGGATGCTGGAAATCGGCGCGCTTTTGTTGAGAACCGAAACGGAACTGATTCTTAAAAGCCGTCGTGTAATTCCCGGCAAACTGCTCGAAAGCGGATTCACTTTTCGATTTCCAGATTGATTAGAAGCGGCGCGCGATTTGTGCCGCCATTGAAGTGAAGCGCGCGGCATAGGCCGCTCGACAAGCCGCCGCACCGAACACCTGCTAAAGTATGTCGGCTCTTGGTAAGAAATGAATAGCGTTTATTCTTTAGCGGACAAATACCAACACACTGATTCTTGATTCTATGTCACGGGTAAAAAGATTCGGACATGACAGCACCGCACATTAAAGATTTGTTTGATCTGACAGGGCAGGCGGCAATCGTGACGGGCGGTTCGCGCGGGCTTGGGTTCGAGATGGCAGAAGGCTTGGCTGAAGCAGGCGCGCAGCTTGTCCTTTGCGCGCGTCGCGCGGAGTGGTTGACGCCCGCCGTCGAAGAATTGCGCGGGCGCGGATTCATTGTCGAAGGCCTGATCTGCGATGTGGCGAATGAAGAACAAGTGCAGCGAGTCGTCGATGCTACCGTCAGGCTTTACGGTAAAATTGATGTGCTAATCAACAACGCGGGCGTGTCTTGGGGTGCTGCTTCCGAAGACATGCCGCTCGATAAATGGCAAAAGGTAATTGACATAAATTTGACGGGCGCGTTTTTGTTTGCGCGCGCGGCGGCGCGGGAAATGCTCAAGCGCGAGCATGGAAGCATTATCAACGTCGCTTCCGTCGCCGGGCTGATGGCTTCGACGCTTGAGCTGAACGTCGCCGGTTACGCCGCAAGCAAGGCGGGGCTTTTGGGGCTGACGCGCGAGTTGGCTGCTTCTTGGGGCAAACGCGGCATACGCGTCAACGCCATCGCGCCCGGCTTTTTTCACTCGCGTCTTTCCGACGCCGTGATCGAAGAAGCCGAAGCCGACATCAAGCTGCGCAATCCGATTCCGCGCGTCGGCGCTGCGGGTGAACTAAAGGGCGTCGCGGTGTTTCTCGCCTCACAAGCATCGAGTTACATCACAGGCCAGACACTCGTCGTGGACGGCGGCAGCACCATCGTCTAAAACTCTTCTAATGTTCTTCGGTGCGTTGCTGGTATGCGCTAAAGGCTTCGACAGCTCCCTCGTGCATTCGTTCGGGGCGCACGAATTTCCAGTGCTTTTCAAATTCCTCCTCGCTCAATGAATCCTGCGCCGCGCGCTCACGGTTCTTGAGCCACTGTTCCACCCAGTCTCTCGCTTCCGGGTCGCGGTTCATCGCCATACGCGCCGCGTGCGTGCTGATTTGTGTCTCCATTTTGAAATGTCCTTTCAGGCTTGGATGATTATCTCGACGCAGTATACTTCGACATCGCTTGCTCCAACCACAACGCGCGTCGCTTGTCGGCATAATGAAGCAAACTATTTTGTTTACACGCGGACGCGCCGCGCACAATAATAGCTGCGCTCGTTGAAGAAATTACTTGCTCGTTGAAGAAATTAATTAGACACACCAAATCGCGGAGAAGAAACAGATGATTGTTACGACGCAGTTCGTGGATGTTCCGTTTGATGATAGCGTGATGCGCTTGTTCGTCGCCGCGCCGAAGCAGGAAGGACAGTACGCAGGCGTTTTGTGCTATTCGGACATTTTCCAATTGACTGCGCCGATGCTGCGCGTCTGCACGCGTCTCGCAGGCTATGGCTTCGTCGTTGCCGCGCCGGAAATTTACCACCGCATCGAAGCGCCCGGAACCGTCATTGCTTTCGATGATGACGGACGAACGCGCGGATTAAACGATGCGGCGCAAACTCCTGTCGCGGATTTCGACGAAACTGCCCGCGCGACGCTCAATTACCTAACCGCGCATCCACAAATTGCGCGCGGCAAACTCGCTGCCGCAGGCTTCTGTATCGGCGGCCATCTGGCCTTCCGCGCCGCTTTTCAAAAGGACGTGCGCGCGACTGTTTGCTTTTACGGAACGGGCATACACAACGGCGCGCTCGGCAAAGACGCGGACGCTAAATCGCTCGCACGCGCCGCCGAAATCAAAGGCGAATTGCTGATGATCTTCGGCGCGCTCGACCCGCATGTGCCGCAAGCAGGACGCGCCATAATCGAAGACGCGCTCAAGGAAGCGGGCGTGAATTTTTCCATCACGCTTTACGAAGCCGAGCACGCTTTTATGCGTGACGAGGGCGCGCGCTACGACCCGGAAGCAACCGATGAAGCGTTCGGCGAAGCGATCAATTTCCTTCGCCGTATTTTCAGCGATCACTAAACTGCCTTCGGTGAGAAACGAAAAAACGTCGCGTGCATAACGCGCGGCGCAGTTTAGATGATATAAAGTGTGCCGCGCCGGATAAGCGCCAAGAAACCCGCGCGCCGCAACAAGACTACAATCCGGCAGTGAGCGTTCTTATCTTAAAAATTACAAGTTAAAGGAATCGCTGTTTATGAGCACAACGACTGAAGCAACGAGGGCGGGCGCAACGAACGCCATCGACACGGCAGGATTCGGCGGGCATCCGCGTGGACTGACGACGCTTTTTCTCACGGAGATGTGGGAGCGTTTTTCTTACTACGGGTTGCGTCCGCTGCTCGTTCTTTTCATGTCGGCGGCGTTAGCCAAGGGCGGTTTCGGTTTTGATCGCGGACAGGCATCGGCGATTGTCGGCATCTACGCGGCGTGCGTTTATCTTGCGTCGCTGCCGGGCGGGTGGATCGCAGACCGCTTACTGGGCTTGCGCCGCGCCATTCTCTACGGCGCGGCGCTTATTTCAGTCGGGCATATTTCAATCGGGCTGTCGGCGTTTGCGGGCGGCAAGCTGACGTTTTTCCTTGGACTGATTTTTATCGTTCTCGGCACGGGTTTGCTCAAGCCGAACATCTCGGCAATCGTCGGCGATTTGTACCCGGAGGGCGGCGCGAGGCGCGATGCAGGCTTTTCGATTTTTTACATGGGCATCAACGTCGGCGCGTTCTTCGGGCAGATTGTGACGGGCTTTTTGGGTGAAACCATCGGCTGGCATTGGGGCTTCGGCGCGGCGGGCGTCGGAATGCTGATCGGATTATTCGTCTTCGCCACGCGCGCAAGCAAGACGCTCGGCGACATCGGAATACATCCGACGCGTAATCCCGATGCGGCGGTGCAGGCGATTCAGGAGCGCCGCGTGAAGCTAACGCTCCTCGCCGGATTTGTAATACTTGCGCTCGTGATCGTGCTTGCCGCGACAGGCGTGATTGCGCTCAATCCGCAGGCCATCGGGAAGAATATGACGTATGTGCTTGTCGGACTCGCGTTCGCTTTCTTCGCGTATATATTCATCTTCGGCAATCTGACGGGCGATGAAAGAAAGCGCGTGAGCGTGATTGCGGTGCTCTTCGTTTTCGCCGCTATTTTCTGGGCGGCATTCGAGCAAGCGCCGACATCGCTTAATTTGTTTGCGCGCGATTTCACCAACCGAACAATCGGCGGCTTTGAAGTGCCTGCGACGTGGTTCCAGTCCATCAACTCCCTGTTCATTTTTATACTCGCGCCGTTTTTCGCGGTGCTATGGGTGCGCATGAGCAATCAGGGACGCGAGCTTTCTAGTCCGGGCAAGTTCTCGCTCGGATTGCTGTTCGCCGGAGTCGGATTTTTTATTATGATTTTCGCCGCGAACATCGTCGTGCGCGGCGGCGGCGCAATCAAAGTTTCCGCGTGGTGGCTCGTCTTTAGCTACTTGTTTCAGACCATCGGCGAATTGTGTTTAAGCCCCGTCGGCCTTTCGTCTATGACGAAGCTTTCGCCGCGCAGATACGTCGGGCAAATGATGGGCATCTGGTTTCTCGCCTCGGCAGTCGGCAATTTAATCGCCGGACTCGTCGGCGGACAGGTTGACCCGGAGAAACTCGAACAAATGCCGAAACTCTTCACCGCAACCACAGCGGCGCTCGTCGTCGCGGCGATATTGCTCGCGCTGCTGGCAATTCCAATCCGGCGCATGATGCAAAACCAGACCGAGCAGGCAACTTGAAGGATGCAAACAGGCGAAACGCAATGAGTGTTCAAATAAGAATTGTGCTTACGATGATTGCGCTACTTTTGCTTGCGTGCGTTCCGTGCGTTGCACAAACGAGTAGAGAACCGAGATTTGGAGATTACCCGAGCCGCCCAAGATTTCCATCCCAAAGTGCGCGACTAAATATCAATAGCACGCCTTACACTCATTGCTTTCGGACAATGCTGCGCGATGCAACACAGTCGGGCGACAAGTTCGCCGGGTATTATAAAGTTGTTAGCTTCGGCTGCGGGACAGAGTGCATTCTCGTCGGTATCACGGATTTAGTAAGCGGACGGACTTATATTTCTCCGTTCGTTGTTGCGAGCGCAGGGATAGAGGTGAAACAGAACAGCAAACTGCTTATCGCAAACTCGCCGAAAAACATCAAGGAACTTTACGGTGACGATGCGCCATCATATGTAAAGACACGATACTTTATCTGGAACGGTCTGCGTCTTGAGGAACTCGACAATGGTAAGCTTATAGGAGAGCCAAAGCCTGAGTTTGATAAGTGCAGCGAGAGACACAAGCAGTACCTGCGATGAAAATTGGTAATTGACTTTGATTTGAGCAGATTCGCTTTCGGTAATTAGCCGAAAGCGAGTGTTAAAAACAAGAGCACGAAGACTGTTAAGAATATCTTCGTGCTCTTGTTTTTAGTGTAGCGCAGTCGTTTCGTTAAAGATTCGCCGTGATGAAATCGGTCATCATCTCGCGCATGTGTTTGACGAGGAGCGGGTCTGTCACGCCGTGACGCGATTTCGGGTAAAGCATGAATTGAAATTGTTTGTCGGCCTTTTGCAAGGCGTAGATCATTTGCACTGTGTTTTGCAAGTGTACGTTGTCGTCAATCGCGCCGTGAATGAGCAGGAGTTTGCCGCGTAGGTTTTTGGCGGATGCGGTGGGCGCGGTTGTCTTGTAGCCTTCAGGGTTGTGTTCGGGCGTTTGCATGTAGCGCTCCGTGTAAACGGAATCGTAGTTGAGCCAATCCGTAACGGAACCGCCTGCGATGCCGATGCGGAAACTATCGCTGTGCGTTAAGGCGTAGTTCGTCATAAAGCCGCCGAACGACCAGCCCCACAAGCCTATGCGTGAAGCGTCAATGTAAGGTTGGCTCTTTAAGTAAGTGATGCCGTCTTCCAAGTCACGTAGTTCCAACTCACCGAAATTTTTGTAGACAGGCCATGCCGATTGCGCGCCCTTGCCGCTCGCCGTCCGGTTATCGCAAATCCAGATAATGTATCCCTTCTGCGCGAGCAGTTGATGCCACATATAGGTTGCGCCGCCCCAACTGTTTTTTACCTGCGGCGCGTGCGGCCCGGAATATGTGTAGCTCATCACGGGATATTTTTTGTTCGGATCAAAGTCCGGCGGGCGAATCATCAAGGCTTCCATCTCGAAGCCGTCGCGCGTTTTGACGTGCAGAAATTCTGGTGTGCCGAGTTTGTAGTCTTTGAGCGCGACGACGTTGTTTTCGTCAATCGCGCGGGCGAGCGTGCCGTCCGCTTTGTATAGACGAACTTGCGTCGGCGTCGAAATGTCGCTGCGGTAATCCACGAAAAGAGTGTTCGACGAATTGAAGGCGATGCGGTGCGCGCCGTTTATTTTTGTGAGTCGCGTAAGTCCCGTGCCGTCGAGTTTGACGCGGTAGGCTTGTTCGGCGATGTGGCTGTCCTTCGTGCCTGTGAAATAAACGAAGCCGTTTGTCTCGTCAACGCCGTCGAGGGAGCGCGCTTCCCAATCGCCGTTTGTGAGTTGGCATATTAGTTTGCCTTCGGGCGAGAAATGGTAAATGTGCATCCAGCCCGTGCGCTCGCTGCGCCAGAGAAACGAACCGTCTTTGAGCCACACGGGATTATCGACGACTTCGACCCACGCGCGCGTTTGCTCGCGGAACAAATTGCGTGATGCCCCGTCCGATGAGCTGGCGGCGTTGAGGTCTAGGAAGGTTTGTTCGCGGTTCTGCGCTTGATACACGACGCGGCGATTGTCTGGACTCCACGCGACGCGGGAAATCAGAAAATCTGCGGGCGCGTACTTTGATGTGTCGATGAATTTTGTCGCGCCGTTTACGATGTTGACGGCGGCGAGTTTGACGAGCGGGTTCGGATCGCCTGCAAGCGGATAAGCTGTGTCTTCGATGCGCTGGCGGCGCGGGATATGATCGACGACTGTGAAGTTGTGAACGGGCGCTTCGTCGAGACGCAGGTAAGCGATTTGCGTCGAATCGGGACTCCACCAATAGCCGCGCGTGAGGCCGCGCCCGTAGAGTTCTTCTTCGTAAACCCAATCGAGCCGCCCGTTGAAAATCGTTTCGCTGCCGTCCTTTGTGAGCGCGCGAAGTTGTTTTCCCGCGAGATCGACAATGTATAAATTGTTGTTGCGCACGAAGCTGACGAGGCGTCCGTCGGGACTGAAATCTTCGTTGTTGATTTCACTTTCGCCGCTCGTTATTTGTGCAGCCGCATCAGTGCCGAATTCATAATAGACGAGATTGTTTTTATGATTAAGGAGCGCGGCGGTCTGCGCCGGATTCATTTGATAAGCGGAAAGATGCGCGAGTTTCTTGGCATCGTCGGCCGTAACGCTAGGCAAGCGCGCGAGCGCCGCTTCCATTTTCGCGGCATCATAAAAGGGCGCGGCTTCGCCGGTCACGGCGTTTACTTTGAAAAGCTGCGCGGTTCCTGTTAATCGATCCTTGCGGCTTTGCAGATAAAAATTTCCGTTCTTCAACCATTGCAGATTAAGCGGCGGCTGCCCGCTGAAGTTGACTCGCTTCACGGGATCGTAAATGTCGTCGAGTGTCAGCAGCTTGCTTTGCGCGAGCAGCGTCGTCGAAGAGAGACAGAGCAGCGCGAGCGTGAGCAGCAGGCGGCTCCGGCGTTGGTGGCGTCGTGGCATGTTAATCGGCGTTTCCTTCATCTTGTACCTTTATCTCGTGATTGACGGCTGTGTTTTGGCGCGTCAGAAATCTTTGAATAGCTTTGATGCGCTTTTGTTGTATTATGGCGCGTGGGATGCGCAGACTCAAAGCCATAATCGGTTCGCTGCATGGCATACGGAGAATAATTTGGACATAAAGAACCGAACGCGCGCCGCCGTCACACTGTTGCGCCGCGCACAATCACGCGTCTTTATCTCTCGCCTTGCTCTTACTCATCGCCGCATCAGCACGTACAAATTCTTTCCCGCAAACTTACTCTCCTCCATCTTCATGGAGATTTCCCTTCAATGATAATGCTTTCAGCGCTGCGTCGCTTTGCGCTTGTCGATGCCAAAGGCCGTAGCGCGCCGCTGCTCGACGTGGCGGTTGCCTTGCTCGACGGCGATTATCCGCCGGTCACACGTTTGCTTTTTCAAACGCCGGATAAGCAATCGAAATTTTTGCCTTGGAGCGCGGTGGAGTCGATGGATATGGGCGCGCGGCAATTCAAGGTTACGGATTTCGATGCCGTGGATGCGGTCACGACGGGTTCGCTCCGAAAGGAACTCTTGCTCGGGCGCGATGTGCTGGATGCGCTTATCATAGATTTGCAGAATCGCCGCGCCACGCGCGCCAATGATCTATGGCTCGAAGACTTGGATGGACGTTTGATGCTGCGCGCGGCGGACACGAGCGCGCGCGCGATTCTCAGGCGCATTAGTCGCGGCCTTTACGGACAGGTGCGGCAAAGCGCGCTTTACGATTGGAAGTACATAGAATTTCTGCGCGGCGATCCGTGCGCTGTGAGCAACGGCGCGGGCTATAACTTGCGCATCACGCGTTTGCCTCCCGGAGAAATTGCGCGCCTGACAGACCCGCTGCCTTACTTGCACGCCGCCGAACTCTTGACGCTTTTGCCAGACCCGAAAGCCGTCAGCACGCTCGAAGCGATGGCGGCGGAACGCCAATTACAGGTCTTTGAGGAACTCGAAGAAGATCAGGCGCTTCGATTGCTTACACTGATGTCGCCGGACGCGGCGGCGGATTTAGTCGGGCGGCTGCATCCGTCAACCGCGAGACGTTATCTTGAAACCATCCCGAAAAAACAGAGCGAGCGAATCATTGAATTGCTGCGCTACCCGGAAGACACAGTCGGCGGAATTATGACTAATAATGTCGTTTCCATTCCGGCGAACTTGACGGTCAAGGAGGCGCGCGAAGCCTTGCGTGAACGGCTCAAGGAACCCGGATTCGTTTTTCTGGTCTACGTGGTGGATGACGAAGAAGAGAGACACCTGCGCGGATTGATTTCGCTCAGGAATCTGCTGACCGCCGACGACGACAAGAAATTAGAGGACGTGATGGACCCGTATGTGACGACGCTCGATCCGCTGGACGAAGCGGACAAAGCCGCCTATCAGGTTATCAACAGCGATCTGGCGGCGATGCCCGTCGTCGGCAGCAAAGGGCAATTAATCGGCGTGGTGACGGTCGATGCAGCCGTCGGGCAAGTCGCTCCGTCGAGCTGGCGCTCGCAAGCGCCGAGGGTTTTTACATGAGGGTTTTCACATGAGTTTGCAGCCGACGCCGCAGGGACTCGAACCGCTCGAAGCCGTTGAAGATTTAGCGCTGCCGACGCGCCCGCGCACCATCAAATCCAGTTTGCGATTGACGATTCGCGGACGCAGCGTAAAACTGCGCGGGCTTCGCCGCACGCCGAAGGGACTTTTGCGGTGGCTCTTCGTTTTAGGGCCGGGCATCGTCGCCGCTGCCGCAGGCAACGACGCGGGCGGCATCGCAACGTACTCTTCCGCCGGAGCCAAATACGGCTACGATCTGATCTGGGTAATGCTCATTATCACCGTGTCGCTCGCGGTGGTGCAGGAGATGTGCGCGCGTCTGGGAGCGGCGACGGGGCGCGGGCTTCTCGATTTAGTGCGCGAGCGTTTCGGCATCGGTTGGGCGCTCTTTGCGGTGGCTGTCGTGCTGGTGGCAAACGGCGGATTAGTTATCAGCGAGTTTGTCGGCATCGGCGCGGCGATGGAATTGTTGGGCGTCAGCAAGTATCTGGCTGTCCCGCTCGCCGCCGCGCTGTTATGGTATCTGGTGATCTTCAGTTCATACAGTTGGGTCGAGCGTATCTTTCTGTTGATGACGCTCGTCTTTTTCGTTTATCCGGTGGCGGTCTTTATGGCGCATCCGCATTGGGGCGATGTGGCGCGTGGCGCGTTTGTGCCGAAGATACAAAAGGATTCCGGCTACATTTTTATTCTCGTCGGATTGATGGGAACGACGATCACGCCCTACATGCAATTGTTTCAGCAAAGCTCGCTCGTCGAAAAAGGCGTCGCGCGCCGTCACTACGGGCCGGAGCGGATAGACACTTACACGGGCGCGGTCTTTTCCAATTTAATGTCCATCTTTATGATCATCGCAACGGCGGCGACACTGCATGTCATCGGCAAAACGGAAATAACTTCAGCCGCTGACGCTGCCATCGCGCTCGAACCTGTCGTCGGTCATTCGGCGAAGGCGATGTTCGCCGTCGGATTGCTCGGCGCAGGACTCCTTGCGGGCGCGGTTCTGCCGCTTGCGACATCCTACGCGGTCAGCGAAGCGTTCGGCGTGCCGAAGGGCGTCAATCTGGATTTCCGGCGGGCGCGCATTTTTTTCTTGATCTTCACGGCGCTAATTGTTTTCGGCGCGGGCGTCGCGCTTATTCCGGGCGTGCCTGTGATCCAATTGCTTGTCTGGGTGCAAGTCCTAAACGGCATTCTGCTGCCGATCATACTCGTCTTTATACTGCTGCTCATCAACGATAAAAAGCTCGCCGGAGACTTGCGGAACACGCGCCTCTACAACATTCTCGGCTGGGGAACATGCGTGTTGATTTCGCTGGCAGTCGTCGTGATGCTCGGCTCGCAAATTCTCGAAGCCTTCGGTTTTCATCCCTTCGGCGGCTGACAACATTCTTATTCATTTGCAAGCGGCTATAATCGGGCGTTCTTTTAATTGCGTGCGGGAATTGAGGAAGAAGAATGGCGAATAAAGATTTCGGTTTCACGCGTGACAAAAAAGACGCAGAGATTGTGCAGGCTCAACTCAATCCTTTGCCGCGCTCGGTCAATCGTCAAAATGTTTACGAACTTCTGAACGGCGAATGGCGGTTCGCGCTCGATTTGGAAGACCGTGGCTTGCGCGAGCATTGGTTTGTCGCGCACGAGTATGACAGCACGGCGGTGTGGCCCGGTTCGATTGAGGCGCATATGGCGGCGGCGAGAAGCACGCAGCAGTTGACCCCCGCATGGCAGGATACTGTCGTCGCGTGGTATGAGCGCGAATTCACCGTGCCGGAAAATTGGTTCCATGACGCGGTTGGCTTGCTGCAAATCACGTTCGGCGCGTGCGGCTATGAAACGCGCGTGTGGCTCAACGGGCATCCGCTCAAGACAGTCGAAGGCGAAGAAGCGCACCTCGGCGAGTACACGTCGTTTAGTTATGAATTGCCGCCGGAACACTTGCAGAAAGTTAATCGCGTGACCGTTCGGATCAGCGATTCGATGGATGCGGAGATTCCGCGCGGCAAGCAGCAATCGCACGTCTATAAGCGCGGCGGCATCTGGTATCAAACTTACACGGGCGCGGTCAGAAGCGTGTGGCTCGAACCCGTCGAGCGCAACCGACTGCGCTCGCGCCTGAACGTCATCAGCAGTTTTCGTGATCGCTTCGTCGCCTTCGATTTAACGACGCGCATATATGATCCGGGACTTTATAGTTTGCGTTTGACGGTGACGCCGCGCGGTGGACAGCAGCCGATTGGCACTACGGAAGTGAAGCTGCCGCTCGAAGCGGGAGAAAAACGCCAGCGCGTTTCCATCGAATTGCCCGAAGCGGAGTTGTGGTCGCCCGCGACGCCGCAGCTATATCATTTAATCGCGCAATTGACGGGCGCTGACAATCAGGTTTCGCAAATCGAAACGCATTTCGGATTGCGCACCATCGTCGCGCGCGGGCCTTTCGTTTATCTCAACAACGATAAGATTTATCTGGACGGCATTTTATATCAGCCGGGAACCGCGACGTTCGAGGAAATGCAGCGGCACATGATGGCGATGAAGCAACTCGGCTGTAATCTGGTGCGCGTGCATATCAGCGGCATAGACCCGCGCATTTACGATCTGGCGGACGAAATGGGAATGCTGCTGTGGGTCGAAGTGCCAAGCCCGCATAGCTCTACGACGCGCAGCCGCGAAAATCACTGGGCGGAGATGATGCGTATGCTCGTGCACATCGGCTCGCATCCGTCGGTTGTCATCTGGAGTCTTTACAATGAAGACTGGGGCGCAGAGGACATTGCGTCGAGCGAGGCCACGCGCCGCTATATCGCGCAGGCTTACGATTACATGCGCCTCAATCATCCGCAGGTGCTGGTGGTGGACAACGACGGCTGGCACCACGTTTCCGTCGAAGGCCGCTTGAAATCCGATCTGATGACCGCGCATCTTTACACGCCCGGACTGGAGCGCTGGCAGGAACTTTTGAACAAACTCGCGCGCGGCGAAATGAATGATGTCGCGGCTAACCCGCTTGTCGTCGGCGATCCGTATTTTTTCGTCGGGCAAGTTCCGCTCGTCGTCAGCGAGTGGGGCGGCTTCGGCTTTGCGGACTACGGCGGGCCTGAGAAAACGCGCGCGAAGAGTTCACAGATAAGGGATTTCAAACAAGAGTTGCGCCGCCACCCGATTGCAGGCGACGTTTACACGCAGGCGACGAGCATCGAAGATGAAAACAACGGCTTGATCGACCCGCAGACGGGAAAGCTGCTCGTCAGCGCGGGCTTGCTCGATTCAAGCAAGCTATAAATGCGTATGAAGCTCAATAAAGGATTTCAGCACCGCTATCATTCGGACGAAAGAGAGAGCTTCACAAATTCATCGACGGCGATTTGATCCGCAGGCTTTATTTCCGTAAAGAGCGCGCCGAAGCCGATGTCGTCTACGTGGTAAATAACGACGCCCTTGACGGGTAGTTGCTGTTCCTCTGACAAACACAAACTAATAAAAATTGTTTGGCCTGTGGCGGCGACGGCCTTCGTTTTGACGAAGCAGCCGTTTGTGCTCAGGCTGGTAATCGTGCCTTTGCTTTTCCTGTCTTCGCTCATTCCGAAGAAGCAGGGAACGGAAGTCAGTACGCGCGGCGTTTGTCTGTTGTCGATTGTCATTGTATTCATAACGCGATGGATGCGATGTCGGCGTGAA
>JBPCOJ010000059.1:0-22680 GCA_051000345.1 Pyrinomonadaceae bacterium
GGCGCGGATGGTTATCACAAGTTTCCGCAAGTCGGCACGGTCGTGATTGAGGATGATGTGGAGATCGGCGCGAACAGTTGCGTTGATCGCGGCGCGCTCGGTGAAACGCGTATCGGGCGCGGCACAAAGATCGATAACCTCGTGCAGATCGGGCATAACGTACAAATCGGCGAGCGCGTCGTTATCGCGGCGCAGACGGGAATTTCCGGCAGCACTGTTATTGAAGACGACGCGGTAATCGGCGGGCAAGTCGGGATGGGCGATCATGCGCGCGTGCAGCGCGGCGCAATCGTCGGGTCGAAGGCGGGGATTTTGCCGGGCAAGATCGTGCGCGCAGGGTCGGTTATGTGGGGCATTCCGGTGCGCCCGCTCGATGAATACAAACGCCTCAACGCATACTTCGGACGCCTGCCGCAGATGCACAAAGAATTAAAAGTCTTGCGCGAGCAGATAAGGAAACTTGCCGCGCGTTTCGATGAAAAGTAATAACAGGGCAGGGCGTAATGTGCAGCGGTTAGAAAATCTTTTCGTTTGCGTTCCAATTATGCAGAGCGTGGATAATGGTGTCTGCGGCGCGCTTCGATGCTCCGCCCGCGCCGAGCCGCGCGACGGCTTCGCGTAGTTGCAAGCGTGCGCGGCGATTGCGTTCGGTGTCGAGCAGCACTATTAGTTCATCGGCGAGGCGAGCGCCTGTGAAATCGTTTTGCATTAGTTCGGTGGCGATGCGCTTTCCTGCGATGAGGTTGACGAGGCCGAAGTGTTCCGTGTCGATGAGGCGTCCGAGCGTATGCCAATTCAGCGCGGATTCTTTATAGACGACGACGAGCGGCGTGCCAATGAGCGCGGCTTCGAGCGTGGCTGTGCCGCTTGTGACGGCTGCCGCGTTTGCTGCGGCGAGTGCGTCGTAAGTTGCGCCTTCGATGATGCGCAAGCGTTCGATGAGTTGCGGCGTGTCGGCGGTTGATGTTGATTCGGTTGGCGTTGAATCGGTGTCTATAGTGGCGACGATTTCGGCGGCTTCTTCGCGTGACCTGTTCGGCGCGAGCGCGAGTGTGAATTGCGCGTTCGGCTGCGTGCGTAGAAGGATTTGCGCCGCGTCGAGCATGAGCGGAAGATTGCGCGTGAGTTCTTTGCGGCGGCTGCCGGGCAAGAGTGCGATGACGGGATGCTCCGGCGTTAGATTGTTGCGCAGGCAAAACTCTGCGCGCGTTGTTTGCGTGCCGAGTGTGCCGACGAGCGGGTGGCCGACGAACTCGACATGCGAGAGGCCGCGCGCGTTGTACCAAGCGGATTCAAAAGGCAGTATGGAGAGCAGCAAATCTACGTCGCGGCGCATATTGCGTATGCGGTGCGCGCGCCACGCCCAGAGCTGCGGGCTGACGTAATAAATAACTTTGAGGCCGCGACGGTGCAGTGCGCGCGCGAGACGCAAATTAAAGTCAGGCCAATCGACGAGGATGACGGCATCCGGGCGGCGCGCAAGGGCAGTGCATTTGAGCGTTTGAAAAACCCGCCAGAAAAGGGGGAGCGCGCGGCCTATTCCGGCGATGCCCGTAATCGAGAGATGATCCGTGCGAACGATTTCTTCGACGCCCGCCGCGCGCATCTTTTCTCCGGTTGCGCCGAAGAATTCAAAATCCCTGTTCGCATCCTGTTCGCGTAAGGAGTGGACGAGTGAGGCGGCGAGCGTGTCGCCCGAAGCTTCTCCGGCGACGATCATCAAGCGATGTGTTGGCTGCTTCGATTCGCGCATCAGCGAAGCATCATAACAGCACAGAGAGCGTTGAAGGCATAAGGAAGAAAGAAGCGCGAGTGTTGTTAAGGAATGTGCGTGCGGTGTCAGCGTGGATGCTTGTCGCGCGTTGCAAGCGCGTGTTAGCATCAGCGGCGGTTTATTAGACCAATTATTTCGTCGTTTTGCGTTCCGTTTTTCCCGTGAACAAAAAAAGTTTTCATTTCGCGTCGCCGTTCTTCGCGTCGCTGATGTTGTGTTTGCTGCTCGCCGCATTCGCGCCTCTTCGTGTCCGCGCGCAGAGCACGAATCCGGTTGACCGCGAAGTTACGAATCCGCTGACGGACACGCCGAACATCAATCCATTAATGCAGGATCAACCTGTGCGCCCGCGCCAGCCCGCCCAAACAGGAATAACCGGAAAGACTGGCGGAGAATTGCCGCCGCCGAACTTGCTTGACGTCAACGCTGATCGGCAAACAATTTCGGGGCCGAAGGATGCGCGCGTCGCCGTTTATGATGGCAATGTCGATGTGCGTTTCGGCGCGTTTCGCTTGCAGGCAGATAAAGTCACCGTCACGGAAGCCGACAATCGCATTCTCGCCGAAGGCAACGTCGTGTTCGATCAAGAGCCGGGACAACGCATCACTGGGTCGCGCGCCGATGTCAACTACGCATCGAAGACCGGCTACTTTCTGAACAGCACGGGCTTTACCAATCAAACGCAGGACGGCACGGTGATTTACTTCACGGCTGACCGCGTGGACAAAGTAAGCGTTGATACGATTATTGCGTCGAACGCGGAAGTGACGGCGTGCGAAGACAACGTGCCGAAGTGGAGCTTTCGCTCGAGGCGCGCGACGATTAAATTAAATGACCGCGTGCGCGTCGCCCGAATGAGTTTTCGCGTCAAAGGCCGTCCGGTTGTTTATCTACCCTTCGCTTCGATTTCGATTAAGAAACAGGATCGCGCGAGCGGCTTTTTGTCGCCGACTTTTAGCGGCTCCGGCAAAAAAGGCTTTCGCATCTCAAACGCTTATTACCAAACGCTCGGGCGCTCCGCAGACATTACCTTTCGCAACGATTTGTACACGGCGCGCGGACTCGGCTTCGGCGCGGATTTGCGCACGCGCTTTAGCTCCCGCTCGTTTCTCAACGTAGGTTTCTTTACGGTCAAGGATCGCATCTTCGGCGCCAAGTCGAGCGCGCAAAACCCGAATCAAGGCGGCTCCAGCTTTACTGCCGAAGGAGTCAATTATTTCCCGAACGGCTTTACCGCAGTTGCCGATGTCAACATCACCTCGAACCTCGCATTCCGGCAAGTCTTCTCCGATCTGATTCAGCAGGTTATTTCGCCGCTCGAAACATCGCAGGTCTTCGTTAATAAAAATTTCGGCGATTACAGTTTCAATCTTCTCGCGCGCTCGCAGGTGACGACGCTTTCATCGCAGCTTACTGCCAGCACGAACACGCGCATACGCACGAGGGAACTGCCGAGCATCACGCTCGATAAACGTCCTTCGGCGCTCGCGCGTTTCAAGCGCGTGCCTGTTTATTTTTCCTTCGAGGGCGGGCTTGAAGGCGTGAGCCGCAAGGAAACGGCGGACGACGTTGTGCTGTTTCGCCAGCAGGCAGGCAGCGAACCGCTCGTCAGCCCGTCGATTGTGCAGCGTCTCGACGTGCATCCGAAATTTTCGATTCCACTGGAATACGGCGGCTGGTCTCTGACGGCGACGGGCGGAGTGCGCGGAACCTTTTACTCGAACTCGATTGACCCTGCGACGCGCCTCGTGCTCGGGCGCGATGTGACGCGCGGCTACGGGGAGTTCGAGTTGGATTTTCGCCCTCCGGCGCTCGCGCGCAATTTTCGCCGCGCCGACAGTTCGTTTCGCTTTCGCCACGTCATCGAACCTTATTTGATTTATCGCAAAATCGGCGGCATCAATAATTTCAATCGAATCATACGCTTCGATGCGGAAGACGCCATTGCCGACACAAACGAAATCGAGTATGGAATAACGAACCGCTTTTTCACACGCCGTTCAACGGAAAACGTGTCGGACGCGGCGGCGCGGGCAGCGATTAAAAACGAGAGCGCGGACAGCAAGACGCTGGCGAATCAACCTTACGAAGCTTTGAGCATTACGATTCGCGGCAAATACTTTTTCGATCCGACCTTTGGCGGCGCGCTCATTCCCGGACAGCGCAATCAATTTTACCCGCTCAACGAATTGTCTGGCTTTACCTTCGGCGGCGTGCCGCGCAATTTCTCGCCCGTCAACGTCGAAGCGCGCTATCGTCCGAGCCGCGATCTCTTCGCAGACGCGCGGCTGGACTTTGACACAGTACAGAACGGCGGCGTGCGCAATACTTCGCTGACCTTCGGCTTGACGCGCCCGTTCATACAACTTTTCCAGAGCTACTACTACGAGCGCGCGGTGCGGCTTGTGCCGTCCCTGCGGCGTTTCTCGGACACGCGCGGCCTCGAGCCGGGAACGCTCGCCGGTTCGCAGTTCAGCCCGGCTGTCTTCGTCGGCAATCGTGCGCGCGGCGCATTCGGGGGCGTGTCGTTTTTCTTCGATTTCCAGCGGCGGCCTGTCGGCGTCAATTCGCCGCTTCTGCGCTCCGCCAACATCACCGCCGGTTATGCCTTCGACTGCTGCGCCGTGACGATTCAGGACAATCGTTTTAACGCCGGTTTGCGCAACGAAAATCGAGTCGTTTTCAGCTTTCGTTTGAACGGCATCGGCACCTTCGGCACGGAACAATTCGGCCAGCGTTCCCGCTAACTTTACAAGCCTCCGTTGCGCCGCCCGAAGTTTGACATTGCGCCGGTAAATCCACTCAAACTATAATGCTTGACCGGCTGCCTGTGCGGACGATCCGAATTTCCTGCGAGAAGGCTTTGCGCGGCTTCTATCGCATTGAAATTTTTGTGAAATTAATGCAAACTATTCGGGACATTCTGCATCAGAATTAGCAATCGGATTCAACGCCGAATAAGTCAGGTCAGTCAGGCTTTACCGCAGGCGAGTTAAACCCCCAAAATAAGCGTTCTTTTCAAGCAGCGGTCAGTTTAATACGGCGTTCCTCGCAAGTTTTTGCCGCAAAAAGCGATGGCCCCGTGCGTAAAAAAACCGTTCTTGTCTTTAATTAATCAGGAGAGAGCATACTGTGTCGCACGTTTCTTCCCATCACCCTTCGCGCCCGCGCCTCCACAAAAAACAATCAAACTCCATTATTCGCCGACGCTTCACGCTCGTGCTGTGCCTTTTGGCAGTTGTTATGCTGCCGCTGGCTTTGCGTTTACGCGCCGCCGGTGCTCAATCCGTTGATCCGGCAGATGCCTTTAGCGCTAAGGCAGATAAATTACTGCAGCGCGTTTACCACGCCGCCAACGTTGATTCCGGCACGGCGACAACCGAATCGAGAACGCAAGCCGCCCGCGAGCAATTGCTCGATGAGCCTTTGACCGGCGAACTCGGGCAGCTCTCGCAGATTGTCAGCCTCGAACCATTGGCGAACGGCGATGTTAAAGTCGATCTGACAGTGCGTCTGGCGGCGGACGTGGACGAATCGGAATTGCGCGCCGCAGGCTTTGCGACGGGCGCGCGCATCGGCAACATCGTCACCGTCGAAGCCCCCGCAGACCGTTTGCCGGAACTCGCTGCTTTATCGTCCGTGCGTAAAATGCAGGCGGGTGTTTATCGCTATCCGCTGAATGACCGCGCACGCCGCGATGTCGGCATCGACAACGCTTCAGGCCAGCGCGTCGTCGGGCAAACAGGGAGCGGCGTCGTCGTCGGCATTATCGACACAGGCATAGATTTTCGTCACGGCGATTTTCGCAAGGCTGATGGCACGACACGCATTAAGGCTTTGTGGGATATGTCCCGCGCTCCCGGCGACTATGTTTTGCCGGGTACCACCTCGTCGCCGCTCGGTCATGCTTACACCGAAGCGGACATCAATGCGGCTCTGGTGGGCGACGCAACCGCCGTACTGGAAAAGGATTTGAATGGTCACGGGACGCATGTCGCGGGAACTGCGGCAGGCAACGGACTCGGCGGAACAGCGCCGGGTACTTACGCGGGTATGGCTCCCGAAGCCGATTTAGTCATTGTCAAAGCCACCCGCTCGACTACCTCCTCCGCTCGCTTTGACACGAATGACACAATAAACGCACTCAAATTTATACAGCAGCAGGCCGCCGCGCTCAATGAGCCTTTTGTCATCAACATGAGCCTCGGCGGGCAACTCGGCCCCCACGACGGCACGGGCAATGACGAAATAGCGATTGATAATCTCGTCAACGGCGGAGCGGGGCGCGCCGTCTGCGTTGCCGCCGGTAACGAAGGCAGCGACGGCGTTCACGCGAGCACCACTATCCAAGCGGGCGGAAGCATTATTATAAATTTCCATCTCTTCCCAAGTTCATCCACCCAGTTTATTGATTTATATAATCGCAATTCCGATAAGTACCGCGTCACCGTTACGCGGCCTGATGGTACGACAACACTCGGCCCTGTTGCCTTCGTCTCCAGTGGATCACAGGCATCAGACCAGTATTTGGAGATAGATAACA
Organism: Pyrinomonadaceae bacterium; assembly: GCA_051000345.1. Lineage (GTDB taxonomy): Bacteria > Acidobacteriota > Blastocatellia > Pyrinomonadales > Pyrinomonadaceae > JBHENC01. The sequence continues at coordinate 6,318 of JBPCOJ010000059.1, forward strand.
GTACTGACCCGCAGAACGGTCAGCCGGACATCTTTCTTATCTTCAAAAAAGATGCCCCGGCAGGAGATTGGAAAATAACTCTGCAGGATGCTGACAGCAATTCAAATGGTGCCTTTGATGCGTGGGCGCAAGGTGATGGCAATAGTGTGGATCACACCCAGTTTCTTAATTTCGTTGACAACAATTCGCACCTTGTCGGTTCGCCCGGCACAGCACGCGGCGCGATCACAGTCGGCGCTTATGTCACGCGCACGGCAGGCAATATAAACATCCCTAGCTTAGTAGTAGGCAATTACGCTTATTTTACTAGTTCCGGCCCGACCGCCGACGGACGCCAGAAACCGGAAATCAGCGCGCCCGGCTATTATATTTACTCGTCTCGGTCATCGTCTTTACCCCCGCCCCCTGCCGACCCAACGCGGCCGGATAGTATCTTTGCTTATGGGACAGGTTCTAATGCTGTTGCAAACGAAGATAGAGCACACTATGGAGGCCTCGCCGGAACGAGCATGGCGACGCCCGTCACGGCAGGTTCCGTTGCCTTGCTGCTGCAAGCCAATCGAAGCTTATCGAACGATCAAATCAAAAGTCTTCTGACCGGCAATGCAAGTCACGACGGCTTTGATCCGGCAGGCTGGAATTCACACTTCGGCTTCGGCAAACTAAACATTGCCGCCGCCCTAAACGCTGCCGGTGTGCCGACAGCGACACCGACACCGACGCCCACACCGACGCCTGTCTATTCCATCGCAGGCCGTGTGACAAACGATTTAGTTCCCATCAGCGGTGCGTTCATCACTTTGAGCGGCACGCAAGCGGGCGCGGTGCAAACGGATACCAACGGTAACTATTCTTTTGCGAACCTCACGTCCGGCGGCAATTACACGGTTTCAGTGTCGAAGGCGAATTATGTGTTCAATGCGCCGCAAAGCTTGACGTTTAGTGATTTGAGCGCCAACCAAACGGCTAACTTTACAGGCACAGTGCGCTCATACACGATTAGCGGACGCATTACCGATGTCAACAGCAACATTGTGCAGGGCATCTACGTTGCAGTAACAGTCAACGGCGCGGCTGCCGGTGTGATTCCTGTCGATGCCAACGGCAACTATACGTTGTCAGGAACTTCCGGTAGCACATACACGTTGACGCCCTCGAAAGCCGGTTACGTATTCTTTTTGCCGAGCCAAACCGTTAGCAATCTAAGCGCTAACGTGACGCTCGGTAACTTCACGGCGCTCAACGCGACGCAGCTTGACGATACGACGTTCTTCGTCGAACAGCACTATAAAGACTTTCTCGCGCGTGGCTCCGATCCGGGCGGACTTGCTTACTGGTCTGGTCTTATCAATCAATGCAACGGCGATGCGCAGTGCATTGACGGGCAACGCGTGTCTGTCTCGGCGGCGTTCTTTATCGAGCAGGAATTTCAGGAGAGTGGCAACTATGTTTACAGGCTCTATAAGGGAACGTTGAACCGACGTCCGATCTTTACGGAATTCAACGCGGATCGCAGTCAGGTAGTCGGCGGAACGGGTCTTGCCGCAAGCAAGCAAGCGCTTGCCGATGCGTGGGTCGCGAGGCCGGAATTTACGCAGAAGTACGGACAAAACCCGACGCCCGATCAACTCGTGGATGCGCTGATTGCTTCCATCAAGACGACCACCGGCAACACAGTTGATTTAAGCAGCCAGCGACAGACTTACCTCTCGGAATTGCAGAGCGGCGCGTCGCGCGGGCAAGTCGTCAGAGAATTAATCGAGCAGCAGGCGTTTCAACAGGCGGAGTTCAATCGAGCCTTCGTGCTGATGCAATACTTCGGTTATTTGCGACGCGACCCGGATCAGGGCGGCTACGATTTCTGGCTCGGCATATTGACCAATAAACTGCCGAATGATTCGTCCGGCTACCGCGCGATGGTCAAAGCTTTTATGACTTCCATCGAGTACCGTGCGCGGTTTCCCAGATAGTCGCTTCAGAAAGCAGATTCGTTGAATACTTGTTGCGCCGGAGGCATTGCTTGGTCGTCGCCCTTAATCGAGCGCGGCGCGGGCGATGCCTCCGGCGCAAAGTTTATCGAAGCCGTAGTAAAGTAATTTTGTGTTACAGTGACGGCTTCTGTGCCTTGCGCTGTTTGCGCGCTTACGCTTAAAATGACCGACAATGGTTTTGTCTCGATGCTGTGAAGCACGCCGTTTTTTCTTTGTTTCGATGGGTGCTCTTCGCTCCCCTGAGCGCCGTATATCATTTAAGTAATCTGTTCTTATTCGGAGGCTTTTCGTGAAGCAAGTTTTTCGTTCTCTGTATGCCGCGAGCATTCTTTTGCTTGTTTGCGGATTATTTACCTTTGCCCAAGCGCAAACTCCAGACCAGTCCATCGCGCAAATCACTTCATCCCCTACGGGCAATTCCTTCGCTAACGACATTAGCGGCGACGGGCGCTTTGTGGTCATCGAATCGACGGGCAATATCGCCACCGATAGCCCGAGCAACGCCGACGGTAATCGCGAAATCTTTTTATTCGACAACACGCAGAATCGGATTTTTCAGATTACTAACACGACAAGCGCGCTCAACGACAGAGCAGCATCTTCGACTGTTGCGACCAACATCAGAATTGAAATAGATAACATACGTCCTGTGATTAGCCGCGATGGACGCTTTATCGTTTTCAGTTCCAATGCGCCGACGCCCGCAAGCTTCAACGCCAATGCGCTCGACGATGCGACGCTCACCAGTCTGACCAGAACCGACGGCTTCAACACAGAGATTTTTATTTATCAGGTTCCAACCGGCAACGATAAAAACAACGGCGCGTTGACGCGGCTTACCACAACGCAGGCCAGCCGCGCGCCGCAATCTGCCAGCACCACGCGCGCAGCTTTTATCGCCGACGATAACCGCGATGCTGCCGTCAGCGACGACGGTTCGCTTATTGCCTTTGCCTCGACGACACGCGTTGCTTCCGATACGCCGAGCGGCTCGGCTAACACAGACGGCAGCAGCGAAATTTTCATCTACAGCGCGAAAACGGGAACCTTCACACAGCTGACAAACACGACCGGGGATTTTGTTTTCAACGACAATCCGTCGCTCTCCGCCGACGGCTCTACAGTCGCGTTCATCTCCAACGCGATCATCGCGGGCGGCGACAACAACGACGACGGCAGAGGAAACGGCAACGCCGAAATCTTTCTCGCTAATGTTAATAGCAATACCGGAACCGTGACCACTGCGCCGCGCCAGATCACGCGCACTAAAGCATCAGCGACAGTCTCGATTGCTAATATCTTGAGTCCCGGACGCCGCTTGAGCCGCGACGGAAATTTCCTCGCCTTTGAATCGAGCGCCACCAGCCCGACTGCCAGCGACGGCGTGAATCAAGTCGGCTCCGCCATCTTCGTTTACAACGTCGCCGCCAATTCCTTTTCGCAGTTCGGCCCGCGCGCCGCCGACGCCAACAACGAAGTCATACGCTTTCCGACTTTCTCGGACTACCAGACATCCGGCGGGCAAGCCTGCACGGACGCCAATCGCGCGACATGCACGACGCCGACCACGCTCGTCTTTGCTTCGCGCCTGAGTTTTACCGCGAGCGGTGATGCTCCTCCGTCCGCAACCGACGCCAGCAGCCTCAACCCGAACAGCACGACGCAGATTTTTAGAGTACCGCTTAGCCAGCCGAACGCGACTCCGAATCCATCTAATCGCTTCACGCGTTTGACCAACACGCCCGCGCCCGCAGTGGCAACGATTCCGCTGACGCAGCCGCTCCCGAGCGATTCATCGCTGCGCCTCGCCTTTAGTCTCGGCGCCACAGACCTCGTCACCGGCGGCAACGCTGATAATTCCACAGAAGTCTTTTATCTCACTTCGCGCACAAGCACGACTACGGGATCGAGCGCGACGGTGAGTTTCACCACTGCGCTCGGCTTGCTGCCCGTCACTCCCGGCGCGGCTGCTCCTGCCGTTGCCGGACTCGCGCCCGGAGAAATCGGAATTATCAACTTAAGCCCGGCGATGTCCCTGCTGCCGCAATCCAACGAGAGTGCTCCGGCGCTTCAGATGAAAGGCGTTTCCGTTTCCGTGGGCAACGCGGCGGCGCTTATTTATTCCGTTAGCGCAAACCAGATTACTTTCGTCGTTCCGCCGGAACTCGCCGCAACAGCCGCCAATGCTCCGGCGAACGTCGTTATCTCCAACGTCAATGACAACACCGTGACGCGCGCCGCCCTGCCTATCATTGCCGCGCAACCGGACATCGGCATCGTCGAAAACAACAATAATCGCGGGGCCGTCTTTAACGTGACAGGCGGCATGATGAGCATGTCCGAACCCTTCAGCGCGACGACGCCCGTCATTACCCCGTCCGGGATGCAAAGTCAGCAAACCGTGCTCGGTATCATGCTAACCGGTGTGCGCAACATTCAACCTTCGCAAGTGACGGTCACCATCGGCACAACGAGCATCACGGGCGCTGCGATTCAAGCGGTTGCGCAGACAACGACGCCCGGCTTCGATCAAATCGACGTGCAGATTCCCGCCTCGCTTGCCGGACTGAAAGACCAGCCTGTCATCGTTAGCGTGACAATCAGTGGCACGACCTATACGAGCCGCGCAAACGCTGCGCCGCTCATCAGCCTTCAATAATCAGGCTACGGCTTCAGGCAAGTTGTTTTAAGACATTCAATAACGCTCGCTAATAAAGCCCGCGCGATTCCGAGTTACACCGGATCGTGCGGGCTTTGCTCTTTTTGGTATAGGTGCGTTGAGTTGAAAATGCTGCTATATCGCTTTCCTGTTGCGTGACTCATGCACGGCATCAAGGTTGCGTTGCGCCCAAGCGTTCGATTGCCACTATTAGCCGTAACGGTTTCGCTCTCCTCCTTACGTTGCCCGGAAATTTTCAAGGGAAATGTGTGCGTCTTCGCACACCGCTTGTTTCTTCGCGTCTCGCCGCCACAGCCCGTCTTTCGAGGAGGAATCTCAATGCTTCTTGCTACCCGTCCAGCTCGTCTCTTCGCTGCGCCCTGTATCATGCTCGCAATCTTCGCCGTTCACATTTTCTTCGCACCCGCTCAAATCATTCACGCGCAAACACCTTCCGCGCGTGAACTCCGGCCAGATATGCGCCATGCGCTTGACGCCCGCGCGCGTTTTCGTTCACGCGAAGAAATTCCACTTTCATCCTTGCGGCGCAAAGAAGATTCCGCAACGCTTCAGCACGCCGCTTCCACTTTTGAACTGCGCCCGCGCCGCCTTGCCGCCGCTTCGCCCGAAGCGGATACGACGCGCAAAACTCCTGCACGAGCCGCCGTTGTCAGCAGCGTCAATACGCGTTTCCTTGAAACTGCTCCGACTGCCGCCAACGCCGCCAGCACCAGCCTGTCGCGCATCAGGGCAGGCACGCCGCTTTATAGAGTGCTGCACGCTTCGCAATTAAGCCTGATCTCCGCTGCCGGAACAGATGAGCAATACACGGACACGACAAACGACATCGTTGCCGACGAGCGCACGGCCTTCGATGCGCGCGGCGGTTCCTTCGATATCGCCGTCGGGCGCTCCGGCGCGCGCTACGAAGTTTATTCCGCACTCGACAGCGATCCGGCATCGACAACCTACCGCCAGCAAGTCGGCGTGCTCGTCGTCGGCATCGACAGCAATGGAGATTTTGTCAGCGATTCTTCGCAGACCTTTAATCTCGCCCGCACCTTTCACTTGCCTTCGATTGCGGCAGTCGTCAACGGTACGTCAAAGGCCGGACGTGAATTCGTCGTTGTTTCGTCGAGCGGCTACTTCAATCGCAACGATGCGAAAGACCCGGACAATGAAGCTTCGGCGGGCGTGCTGCTGCTGGTGCGCGATCCTTTGACGGGCGGCTTCGATGGTGCGCAAACTAGGGAACTCGTGCGCGTCGGCAGCAATCAACTCAACAACGCCAACGCGCTCGCCTTGCTTCCGAACAACGATCTGCTTATCGCCGATTTCGATTCCGGCAATCTGCGCATCGTCCGCGACACGAACGGCGACGGCATCCCGGACACGCTCGATCCAACGCCGTTTTATACTTATCAATACTCGGACGACGCGCCCCTAGACATTGCCGCTAACAAGCGCGGCGTCGTTTTTTCGCATTCTTACGGCAACGACGCCGTATTGCTCGCCCTCTACGACGACAACCACGACGGGCGCGCGGACGCCGAAGAAGTCGTCGCCGAAGGCCTCTCGCTCGACAATAATCTGCTGCTGCACGGGCTTACAGTTGACCGCGACGGCACTATCTACATTATCGAAGATGCCAGCGGCGCTTCGGATTCAATCGCCACGGGCGGCAACAACGGCACGCCGCGCATTAGCGCTTTCGCAGACCCGACGATGGAAGGATTTTTAGAGAACGGCACGATCTACGCCGTCGCCGACGACGCGGCTTCGCAGGGGCTAACCGGCCTCGCTTTCGGCACTGATGCGCAGTCGGCGCAGACGTTTAATCCGATTGATGATTCACGCTTTTTCGTGCTTCAGCAATATCTGAATTTTCTTGATCGCGCGCCGGACAAAGCAGGGCAGGATTACTGGACTGCGCTTATCGCGCGCTGCGCCGCCACCGACAACAAATGCCTTAACGCACAACGCGTGTCTGTCTCAGCAGCGTTCTTTATCGAGCAGGAATTTCAGCAAACGGGCAACTATGTTTACAGGCTCTATAAGGGAACGCTCAATCGTCAACCGACCTTCGCGGAATTTCTGTCCGACAGAAGCAAGGTCATCGGCGGCGCGAATTTAGACGCCAGCAAAACCGCCTTCGCCAACGATTGGATAGGGCGCGCAGAGTTTCAAAAATTGTATCCGGCCACTTCAACGCCCGAACAATTCATCGACGCGTTGATTGCGACGATCCGGCAAACAACAAGCGGCGCGGTTGACTTAACAACTAATCGCGCAAGCTATCAAAACATCCTGCGGCAAAGCGGGCGCGGCAGCGTTGTGCGGCAGATTGTCGAAGATCAGGCTTTTCAACAAGCTGAATACAATCGCGCGTTCGTCTTGATGCAATACTTCGGTTATCTGCGGCGTGACCCGGACGCGGACGGATACAAATTCTGGCTCGATGTTTTGAACAATCGGGTTGCCAATAATTATCGCGGCATGGTTTGCGCTTTCGTCACTTCGGCGGAATACCAGAACCGCTTCGGCAAATTCCACATGCACACAGATGCGGAGTGCGGTCAGTAGGCGGTGAGCTGAACCGTATGTGATAAAGATTTAGAGTGGAAAGATGAATGATAAAATGAGACGAATTTGATTCGCTCCTCATTTGTCCTTCCGCTCTCATCATTTCGTTTCGCCCGTCTCACACGCTTATACGATTCGCTAAAGGCTCGCGGCTTCGCAGCATCAGCTTGACACTTATCAGCTTGAAACCTTAGCCTTTCTTTTTCATCCATTTTAATTTTTGGTAGATGTTGCGAAGTGTAGGAATGACGGAGACGAGCGAACCCGAAAGCAGTGTTGAAGAATTGATCTCTAGGATGCGCGAGGGAGCCGCGCGCCGCCGCATCGACGACAGTTTTTCAGCGAGCCGCGAGGCTGCACAATCAACCAACACAATTGACGACTCCAGCACAGGCAGCGCGCAGTTTGCCCGCTTCGCTTCTCCGATAAATGTCCCGCACGCGCCGCTCGCTTTGCAGCCGGAGTTCGAGCCGCGCGCGGATGATTCCTACCACGCGCGCGATCTGCTCAAATATCACGACCGCGATTTCGTGCGGAATGCCTACCGCGCGATTCTCAAGCGCCAGCCGGATGCCGCCGGTTTCAAACAATTCATCGAAGGCTTGCGCGCCGGGCAGCTTAATAAAATAGATGTGCTGGCACAACTTCAGCGCTCGCCGGAAGGCAAGGCGAAGAATGTTCAGGTAAACGGCCTGCAACATCCAGCCCGCATTAGAAGCCTTTACCGCTTGCCCTTCATAGGCTATCTCGCGCAGTTGATTGCAAGCATCTTGCGTTTGCCCGTGCTCTTGCGCAGCCAGCAACAAATCGAATCCTATCTTATCGCGCAGCAGCAATTGATCGCGGATCACTTCAACGACGCGCACGCTCAATTAGCAAGTGTCACCGAAACATTAGCAAGTGCCACCGAAACGCTTGCGTCCGCGCAGCAACGCCAGCAACTCGCTTACGACGCATTGGATGACCGACTCACAACGGCACAGCAAAATCTAGACGCGAATCTTGCCGCAACGCTTGCGTCCGCGCAGCAACGCCAGCAACTCGCTTACGACGCATTGGATGACCGACTCACAACGGCACAGCAAAATCTAGACGCGAATCTTGCCGCATCGAGCAGCCATGCGGAAGCCATGCTCGCGCAATTAAGCCAGCAGACAGATGCACGGTTCAATGAATTGGCGCAGCACTCCGAATTCCGTTTCACGCAGCTCGGCAATCACATCGAGGCGCGTTTCGCCGAAACGAGCGCTGGCCTACAGCAGCAAAGGGAATCACAGCGTGACCGTCTCGACGTGCTGGCTCGTAATCTCGAAAGCGAGACAGCGCGCATCATGGAAAAACATCAGGAGACGCGCGCCGAACTCGCGTTGCAGGCGCGGCGTATTTCCATGCTGCTCGAAGGCGCGCGGGGACAGTTGGCGAGCGCGTCGGGCAATAGGGAATTACAAGCTCTCGCCGGTGAAGACGCCCATACACACGATGCACTCTACATTTCGCTCGAAGACAAATTGCGCGGCAGCCGTGATGCGATCATCGAGCGCTTGAAAATTTATTTGCCGCTTCTCGAATCGTCGCACGTCGGCGGCGAAGCGATGCCTTTGCTGGACATCGGCTGCGGGCGCGGCGAGTGGCTGGAATTATTGAAGGCCGAAGGATTGAATGCCGTCGGCGTGGACACCAACAGCATCGCTATTGCGCAATGCCGCGAGCGCGGATTCGACGCGCGCGAGATGGACGCGCTGGCTTATCTGCGCGCTTTGCCCTCCGAAAGCGTCGGAGCCGTTACGGGCTTTCATCTTGTCGAACATCTGCCGTTCGATGTGTTGATGAAGCTATTGGATGAGTGCGTGCGCGTCGTCAAACCGGGCGGCGCAGTCGTCTTCGAGACGCCGAACCCGCAGAATGTTTTGGTCGGCAGTTGCAACTTTTATTTCGATCCGACGCACCGCCATCCGCTGCCGAGTCAGATGCTGAAATTCCTCGTCGAATCGAGAGGCTTCGCACGCGTCGAAGTGATGAATCTGCATCCGGCGGAGATTGTCCCCGTCGCGGGCGATTCCGACATCGTCAAACGCTTCAACGAACTTTTCTACGGCGCGATGGATTACGCCGTGATCGGCTGGAAGGTGAAGGCATGAGGATTCTGATTGCCACCACGCACGTTCCGTTCATACGCGGCGGCGCGGAGCTTTTAGCCGAAGGATTATGCGATGCCTTGCGCGTGGCGGGGCATGAGGCGGAGATCGTCAATGTTCCCTTCAAGTGGTATCCGCCGGAGAAGATTTTGGATCACATGCTGGCGTGCCGCTTACTCGATTTAACGGAAGTGGCAGGCACGCCTGTTGACTTGCTTATCTGTCTGAAGTTTCCGGCTTACTTGATTCCGCATCCGAATAAGGTTTTGTGGATTCTGCATCAGCACCGCACGGCCTACGAATTGTGGGATCATCCCGTGCTCGGCGATCTGATTTTTTCGCCGAACGGAATCGAAGTGCGCGATGCCATCAGGCAGGCCGACAAGCAAATCATTCCTGAAGCGAAACGGATTTTTGCGCTCTCCGCCACCGTCGCCAAACGCCTGCGCAACTTTTGCGGCCTCGACTCCGAGCCGCTTTATTTGCCGCCGCCCGATGCCGAAAAGTTCTACAACGCGCCCGCCGAAGATTATTTCTTTTTCCCGAGCCGTTTGTCGCAGCCCAAGCGCCAATCGCTTGTCATCGAAGCCTTGCGCTTCACGCGTGAACCCGTCGCGGTGCGCTTCGCGGGAGCCGCAGATAATGCGTCCTACGGCGTCGAACTCAAAACGCTTGCCGCGCAAACAGGCGTCGGCGAACGCGTCGAGTGGCTCGGCTCCATTAGCGAAGAAGAAAAGCGCGCGCAGTACGCTCATTCTCTCGGCACGGTCTTTCCGCCCGTCGATGAAGATTACGGCTTCGTCACGCTCGAAGCGATGCTCGCCGCAAAGCCCGTCATCTCATGCACTGATTCCGGCGGGCCGCTCGAATTTATACAGCCGGGAGAAACAGGCATCATTTGCGAACCGACGCCGGAAAGTTTGGCGGCGGCGATGGACGAGCTATGGAAGCAACGCGAGCGCGCCAAGCTTTTGGGCGAACAGGGAAGCGCGCACTATCGTGCGATGAACATTAATTGGCCGCAGATTGTCGGGAAACTGCTCGCATGAAACTGCACTGGTTTTCGCCGCTTGCGCCCGCCGACACGGAAATCGCGCAGTACACCGCGCGCCTTTTGCCCGCTCTTACGAGCCGCGCCGAAGTAACGCTCTGGACGACGCAAAAGGATTGGGACACAAAGCTGCAAAAGCACGCCGAAGTGCGCCGTTACGAAATGAATCATCCGCCGCTCGCGGAACTCAATCGCGGGGGCGTGAGCGTTTATCATATCGGCAATAATCCTGTGCATCACGGATCGATCTGGCAGTTGAGCAGACAGCACGGCGGCCTTGTTGTTTTGCATGATACGCGGCTGCATCATTTTTTCGACGGGCTATATCGGGAGCAATGGCAAGACCTTAACGGATACCTCGCGCCGATGGAGTTTTACTACGGCGAAGCGGGACGCGTTGCTGCCGCTGAATCATTCAGCACCGAAGCGCACAACATAGATTCGATGGCGGAGCGTTATCCTTTAACGCAGCTTGCGCTCGCTCATGCGCTCGGCGTCATCGTTCACACACGGGAAGCTTACGATGAATTAAACGAACTTCATCGCTGGCCTCTCGCCTACGCGCCGCTGCCGTTTGCTTCGTATGCGAACGCAAGCTCGTTTGCTTCACAGGATGCTTCGTTGTTTTCCAAAACGCTCCGCGCGACAAACGATAGCGCCGTGTATCGTTTGATTGTGTGCGGCTACATCGGGCGCAATCGCCGTTTGGATGCGTTGCTCCATGCGCTCGCGCAACTGCCGGAAGGCAACCGCTTTCATCTGGATATTTACGGTAAGCTAATGGACGGCGAAGACTTGCGCGCGCTCGTTCACTCACTAAAGTTGAACGGGCAAGTAACGATTCGCGGCTTCGTTGCGGAGAAGGAGTTGGATGCGGCACTTGCCCGCGCGCATCTGGGCATTAACCTGCGTTATCCGACGATGGGCGAAGCGTCCGCCAGCCAGCTTCGTTTATGGGCGCATCGCTTGCCGAGCCTTGTGACACAAACAGGATGGTATGCGACGCTGCCGACGGACACGGTGGCCTTCGTGCGTCCGCAACATGAAATCGCAGACATACAAATGCATCTGCGCGCGTTTTTACTCGACCCGCAGAAGTTCGCGCGGATGGGCGAGCGTGGACTTGCGCTGCTCGAAAAAGACCACACGCCGGAACGCTATGCGGAAATTATTATCGAAATGGCAGAGCGTGCGGCGAACTTTCGCGCGCAATCGCTGGCAAACAGGTTGGCGGAACGCGCCGGGGCTTTGATGAGCGATTGGAGCGATGCGTTGAAGACAGATAGCGCGCACAGAAAAGTTGCGACGGAGATTCACACGCTTCTACACGCGCCCGGCAAAAAGTAATCTTGCTATCAACTTATCAAATGGAAAATTCCTGATGCTGATCGGCATTGACGGCCTGCCGCTTTGCGAGCCGAAAACGGGCGTCGGCCATTACACATTTGAACTGGCACGCGCTCTCGCATTGCTTACGCCGACGGATAATTTCGAGCTTGTCTCGCACACCGCGTTTGCCGCTCAAGTAAAGGAAGAAACGGCGCAATCTACGTTGCCCGCGAATCTTTCCTTCGTGCAAAAGAAGACACGCGCGCTGGATCGTTTCTGGTGGACGGCGGGCTTGCCGCGTTATATCAGGGAATCGCGGATCGCGCTGTTTCACGGCACAAACTACGATGTGCCTTTGTGGAACAATTGCCCGACTGTGCTTTCGATTCACGATCTTTCATTGCAGCTTCACGCGCACACGCACGAGCGAAGGCGTGTGCGGCGCGCGCGTCGTCGTTTGCCTTTGATGACACGCGCGGCGACGATGATCGTGACGCATCTCGAAGCAGTGCGAAGGGAAATCATAGAGCATTTGCATGTGAACCCGTCGCGCATCGTCGCCGTGCCTGCCGCGCCGCGCAGCGTTTTTTATCCTGTGCCTGTCGAAGAAACATCGGAGACGAGAAAACGTTTAGGCGTCGAGGATGAATTTATTTTGTTTGTCGGCACGCTCGAACCGCGCAAAAACTTGCAGACGCTTCTTCGCGCGTTCAGTGAAATCCTGCGCACCACAAACCAACGCCCGCAACTCGTGATCGTCGGCAAAAAGGGTTGGTTGTCGAACGATTTGTTCGCGGACACAGAAGCTTACGACATCGAGGACAAATTGTGCCTGACGGGTTATTTGACGGACGAAGAACTGCGCGCGCTTTATTCCGCGTGCCGCGTTTTCGTTTACCCGTCGCTTTATGAAGGCTTCGGTTTGCCGCCCCTCGAAGCAATGGCCTGCGGCGCGCCCGTCGTCGCCAGCCGCATCGCAAGCCTCGCGGAAACAGCAGGCGACGCCGCACGCCTCGTCGAGCCGACAAACATCGACGCGCTTGCTCAAAGCGTTCTCTCTCTGCTCGAAAACAAAGCAGAGCGCGAGCATCTTTCCGTTGCGGGACTAAAACGCGCGGCGGAATTTTCATGGGAACTCACGGCAGTGAAAACGCGTGAAGTTTACACGGAAGCCTTAATGCGTCACAAACGTTCGAGATGATTTAAGACTTTACTTTGCCGGATAGAGAAACAGCAAAAAGGCCGTCCTTCGATATCGAAGGACGGCCTCTTGCGTGCTGCTTGGGATGCGTTTGATTTAGAAGCGGTCGCGGTATTCCTGCGCGGTGATGAACGCCTTGACCATCGAGCGATAATTGTTCGGAACGCGATTGTTCAAGACATCGAGCCAGAATTTGTATCCGTCCGTTTCCGGGTCGCGGCGCAGATAGCCGAAGTATTGCATTTCAACGAACGCATTGTTGAACTCGGCATCGGAAAACGCCTTCGTTTCGACGGCCTGACGCATTGTCGCCGCACGTCCGCCTGTTCCGTATGTGCTTAACAAAGAGGCGCTCTGGCTCGTCAAATCAACTTTGCCGTTTGTCGTCGCCTTGATTGTATTAATCAATTGAGTGACGAAAGCCTCTGCCGTCATGTTCGCCGGAAATTTTTGTAGAAAATCAGGCCGCTGTACCCACGCGTTGGTAAAAGCGGTTTTGCTCGCGTCTAAGTTTGTGCCGCCGACAACCTGCCTGCGGTCGGGAGTAAACTCCGCATAGGTCGGCATACGCCCGAGCGTGCCTTTGTAAAAGCGGTAAATGAAGTAGCCGGATTCCTGAAATTCCTGCGAGATGAAGAACGCCGCCGAGACGCTGACCCGCGCATCGTCGATACATTTGGCGTCGCCGTTGCAGTTATTAATGAGTCCCATCCAGTAGTTGAGGCCGCCCGTATCGGGAAAACGGCTCAGGAAATCCACATAATGCTGCTGCACGTAGAAATCCGCGTCGTCAATCGTGATGCGTTGATTAGTGCCGGGGCGCAGGCGCAACGGTTTGACTTTGACTGTGCCGTAATAAAGGTCTGACGGCAGATTGGGATCGTCCGTGACCACTCTGAGCGTTGGCGCGCTTTGTTGTGTTTGTGCCAGCACGCTTGTGGCCGTCATCGCCAGCGCCAGCAGCGCAAGTGTAAACTTTCGCATTGCAAAACTCCTACAAACTGTTTTCGACAGATCAACTTTTATCATTTGAAATTCCAAGAGTAAGGGAGGCTTGCTCTTAATCAAGATTCAATTGCGGGGCTTGGGCTTGCTTGCATATGAAGCCCTCTCGACTTCAATAGTTTAGTGCCTGACGACGCCTTTTGTCAATACATTGTTGTACGCGCCCTAAATAGCTGAACTAAGTCAATTCTTCCGATTTTTATCACGCCGGGCGCAAACGGCGATGCCGCCGAGTGTGAACAATGCCAGCAAACTGACGATTGCGCCCGTGCGCGCCGCCGGAGCCGTGTAGCGCATTTCAATCAAATGCGAACCGGCGGGCAGCATGACGCCGCGCAGCAGAAAATCCGCCGTGTAAATGGGCGCGTTTTTTCCGTCAATCGTCGCCGTCCAGCCCGGATAATTTATCTCGCTTGCGACAAGCACAGACCGCTTATCCGCCGATGCTTCGACCAGGATACGGTTAGGCTCATAAAGCAAAGTGTGCGCCGTCGCTTCAACGTCATGTGCCGCCGCTTCAACGTCGCTGCTGTGTGCGGACGATTCAGCGTCGGGCAATTCGATTTTCGTGTTCGGTGGAATTTCAAGCAGCGCCGTGCGGCGCGGATCGAAATCCCGTGTTCCTTCGCCGCGAATCCGCCGCAATGCTTCTTCGGCGTCCACGACTTCGGCTTCCTTCGCTATCCAGACGCGAGGCAGCGCACGCGTGTTGCGAAAGATGCGCACGCGCTCCTGATTATAAACGAGCTGCCAGCGCTCGGCATCGAAACCTTGATTTGCGCCCGTCAGATTATCGAGCGGGGTCGAGCGTTTTTGAAAAGAATCGTAGAGCGTCGCCTTCGATATAATAAGCACTGCGCGTCCGGTCAGATTCGTTGCTTCGATGCGGTCAACTTTCACTCGTTCGCCGAGCGGCAAACTCGTCCAGTAGCGATAAGATAAGAAACTGTTTGCGTCATCACCCGGACGGCTGTCGAAAACGGGCGCGAGTGAATGGCGTATGTTTGCCTGCACGTCGGTTCGTTCGTGCGCCCATTCAGCCGTGTCCGTTCCGGCGCGCACTTCGCGTTCGATTGTCTTGCCGTCTGCCGTAATGATGCGCAGCCTTGCGACGGGCATGTTGTCTGCCACGTTTGTTGACATGGCGAGCGTGCTGACAAGTCCGAGCACATCGGCTTCCGCGCCGTCTCCCGATAGATTTATCGTCGCGCCGGGTTTGACGGAGATTGTATTATCGGCGCGGGCAAATTTAATGTCGCCCTTGACGATTGTGTTGCCAGCCACAAGCGGTTTTTTGTAAGCGACAAGAAAGCGATTGTTGAGCAGATCGAGCACATGTGAGCGCGCGCCGAGCAGCGACTTGTCGGGCGGGCTTCCGTCGAGCGGCGTCATCCCGTCCATGCCTGCGTTGCCGAGCGCCCGGCTGTAACGCTTCATTATCAGCGGCTCATAGCCCGCGACGTTTTGCAGATTGTACAACGCGGTCAGATTCGCCGGATCGAGCACGGGAGATTCTTCATACTCTTCGACGAAAAGCTCCGTGCGCGTGTAGATGCGGTTTTGATCGGGCGGGAATTGCTTGAGAAATGTAGTCGCAGGCGAAGGCTCTGTGAAACGATGCAGCGGCTTGGCGATTGTCCACCACCAGCCCGTCACGATAATTAACGGCTCGAAGGCGCAGGCGAGCACGATCACGCTCGTCAGCAGCACCGCGCGCGCGCGCGTGTTTGCCGCAAGCTTCCATGCTTGCCATGTTGTCGAAAGCAGCAGCAAAACGAACAGCGCCTTCCAAAATAGATATGCTGTTTCGTTTTGAAGCGGCGCGAGCAAACTGCCCGCCGTCGTAAACCAGCGCGCGCCGACGATGAGCGCGAGCGCAAGCGAGACAAGGCTAAAAGTTAGCGCGCGGCGGCGATGTCGATTGATTGCCGCCTGCCGCAAAAAAAACTGATCGAGCGCGTCCCATCCGTAAGCGGAAAGAATGCTGATGGCGAACGTCCACTCGAATGTATGGCGCGGCGATAGCCGGAAGCGATTGAGGATCGGCACATGATAAAGCAGCGGATAAACGGGCGTGTTGGAGCCGAGCATCAGCGTCCAGCCGAGAATCGCCGTGTCGAGCCAGAAAAAAATGCGCCTCTCGCGCCGGTTGCTTTTGACGGCGAAAACGGCGGCGCATATCGCAAGGGCGATGGCAAAGGGCGTGATGTAAGCCGAAGCGTCGAAGTAATAAACAGTCAGTCCGACGGGAACGAAAAGCGAGCGCAAAGCTCTCGATAATGTAAACGAGTTAGCTACAAAAGTTTGATAACTAAGAGTGCTGCGAACGCTCGATTGCGCGGCGGGCATCGTCTCGAAAATCTGAAAGGCCGCTACTCCCGCCGATAAAATAATCGCGCAGACTGCGAC
>JBPCOJ010000065.1:0-21271 GCA_051000345.1 Pyrinomonadaceae bacterium
CGTCACGTGCTGGCAGGCGCGAGTAAGACAAGCAATTCATGTTGCAAACTATCAGTTGCCACTAGCTTCAGCTAGTGGACACAGTGAGCTAGCGAATCGGCTGTAGCCGAAAGAGTTCGGCTAAAGCCGAAAAGGTTGAAAGCTCTCTTCCACTAGCTGAAGCTAGTGGCAACTCAACGAAATGAACTTGCGATGGCTAGCAACTCGGGTAAAGTAAGAAGGTGTTGGACGAAAGGAGAAGTATGGCGGAAACCATTTATTAAATTCCTTGCCGCGCATCTCTCCGAGAATTACGTTGAGCCGCGCTTTCGTATTCATCCTTCTTGCTTCCTACTTTAATTTGTCGCGGCGCTCCACTATAATCGGCGCGTTGAAATTACATTCCGTTTATGGAGAAATGGAGTGACGCGCGCGAGCCTTTGCAAACATTTGTTTTGAGCGCGCGTCCGATGGAGAAATTTCGATGGCCTATCTGAAACCGCAGCGCCCTGAAAAAGTAACTGCGCCGTCTCTGCGCGCGAGCAAGGAACGCGGCGAGCGTCTCGTTTGTTTGACGGCTTACGATTACCCGACTGCGCGCGTGCTGGACGAAGCGGGCGTCGATGTCGTGCTCGTCGGCGATTCCGTCGGCAACGTCGTGCTCGGCTACGGCAACACCGTACCCGTCACGCTCGATGACATGATTCGCCACACGCGCGCCGTTCGTCGCGGCGTGCAACGCGCGCTGCTTGTTGCCGACATGCCTTACGGCTCGTATCACACGGGCGCGGATGACGCCGTGCGCGCGGCGCTTCGCTTAATCAAAGAAGGCGCAGCCGAAGCCGTCAAGCTCGAAGGCGGGCGGGCGCGTGCGCCGCTCGTCAAGCGTCTTGTCGATGAAGAAATTCCTGTGATGGGTCACATCGGTCTTATGCCGCAATCCGTCAATAAACTCGGCGGCTATCGCGTGCAAGGGAAAACGGCGGACGCCGCGCGCGCGCTCATCGAAGACGCACAGGCGCTCGAAGAAGCCGGAGCGTTCGCCGTCGTGCTTGAAGTCGTGCCGCGCGAAATTGCAAAAATTATTACGGAGACCATCAGCATTCCGACTGTCGGCATCGGCGCAGGCCCCGATTGCGATGTTCAAGTGCTCGTCACGCACGATCTCGTCGGCCTTTCCTTCGGCAAGCTCGCGCGCTTCGTTCGCCAGTACGCCAATCTGCGTGAAGCGATGACCGACGCCATCGGGCGCTTCGCCGAAGACGTGCGCAGCGGCGCGTATCCATCGCCCGCCGAATCTTATTCGCTGCCGAGTGAAACGGCGGAAGAAATGCACATCGACACCGCCGCCACGCCAAGCGAAACGAAAGTCGAAAATTTATAAACGTACTGGCGAATCCCCCATTATGGAAATCATCAATCGCCGTCAACGCATGACGAGCGTCGCGCGCAAATTAAAACGTGAGCAAGATCAAACAATCGGCCTTGTGCCGACCATGGGCGCGCTGCACGACGGCCACTTGAGCCTTGTGCGTGAAGCCCGCCGCATGTGCGACATCGTCATCGTTTCCATCTTCGTCAATCCGACACAGTTCGGCCCCGCCGAAGATTTTCAAAGTTACCCGCGCGATTTGACGAAGGACACGGCGATGCTTACGGATTACAACGTCGATTACATTTTCGCTCCGTCGCCCGAAGAAATTTACCAGAAAAACTTTTCCACTTACGTCACCGTCGAAGGCATTTCCGATCAACTCGAAGGCGCGGCGCGTCCCGGACATTTTCGCGGCGTCGCAACAGTCGTCACCATTTTGCTCAACGTCGTGCGCCCCGACTTCGCCTTCTTCGGGCAAAAGGACGCGCAGCAAACGCTCGTCATCAAACGCCTTGCGCGCGATCTTGCGCTCGACACGGAAATCGTCGTGCTGCCGATTTTGCGCGAAAAGTCCGGCCTCGCTTTATCTTCCAGGAATGTTTACTTAAACGAAGCGGAACGAGGCGCGGCGACGATTCTTTATCGCGGACTCGCACGCGCCGAAGCCGCTTACGAAAACGGCGAACGCACCGGCTCGCGTCTCATTGAAATTGTCCGCGCCGTTATCGAAGCCGAACCGCTCGCGCGTCTCGAATACGTCAGCGCAGCGGACGCCGACACGCTCGAAAAATTAGACAAGCTCGACAATCGCACGGTGCTCGTTTCGCTCGCCGCGCGTTTCGGCAAAACGCGTTTGATTGATAACATCGTGCTCAACCCGTCGCGGCAAAAAACGCATCCCGCGACAGATGTATAAACGCTTTTGAGTTAAGAACGTCGAACAAAACCGAAACATTAGCCACAGAGAACCGGAGAGGCACAGAGACAAGCAGATAAAATTAAAGAGATATACATAAAGCAATCCGGCTTTATACTACTGTTCTTCATCTCTGTGTCTCTGTGGCAAAATTTTATAATGAAAAAAGATTTACTAACACTGAACGTCAACAATGAAGAGCGCACCATCGCCACTAATCCGAACCGCACTTTGCTCAACGTGCTGCGCGAAGACTTGAACCTGACCGGCACGAAACAGGGCTGCGACGACGGCGACTGCGGCGCGTGTACGGTGCTGCTCGAAGGCGCGCCCGTTCTTTCCTGCATCATGCTCGCCGCATCCTGCGACAATCGAAACATCACGACCATCGAAGGCTTAACGCACGAAGGCCGCTTAGACCGAGTACAGGAAGCCTTCTGGCACGAAGGCGGAATGCAATGCGGCTTTTGCACGCCCGGCATGATCCTCAGCTCCTACGCGCTGCTGCAACGCAATCCCGACCCATCCGAAGCAGAAATACGCGACGCCCTTTCCAATAATCTCTGCCGCTGCACAGGCTATACAAAGATTGTGACAGCCGTTCGCCACGCCGCGACGTTTGAAGAATTTACGGAAGAAGCCGGTCAACAATCTATTCGGCAAACGGTGAATACATAGATTTATGGCTGAAACGGATTTTAGGATTCAAGAATCCTCAATAGTAAGGATTCATTCAGAGCCGACGAGTGTCACGGCACAAGGTGCGCCGTACTATCCACGCCTTAATATCCCTATTGAGTTGGTCATTGAGTCTATTAGCCACCCATCAAAAGAAGTGCCACAGTACGTAATACTGAACGTTCAATCTGAGTTATACACAGGAAATAGTGACAACAATATTGCAGACTCGACACCTATTTTCGACCCACTGCAGTTTATCAATAACAACAAAGCCCGAACTAATTATAGTTTAGAGTTTCCGCTAGATTCCTATCGCATAAAAGCTATTGAAGAAGAGCGCAGGGGCAATATAAACCTAAAAGTTAAACTCAAGTTACTTGTTGGACACTATAAAGCACTTTCTATTCAAGATGAGCATGGGCAAAGTACACAAACCTTTTTAACACGCTATGAGAAGCTATCGCCCTCTTATGATCTTGCTTTAGATATTCCACAATCTCATTGGGTTGAGAAAGTTCTTCCTTTACTGGGATTAGGTGAGTATTTCATCATTGAAATGCCGAAGGGTAAAAAAACTCTCCAAGAAGCTTGGGGTTATTTAGAAAAAGCAGAATCTGCATTTAGAACGTGGAATGAAAAAGATGTTTTTGCCAATTGCCGCGAACTTGGAGCATCACTTGAGCAAGCCGTTAAAATCAATTTTGGAGAGCAAGATTTTTCATACAAAGAAAAGTGGGGAAGGAGTTTCAAAAACTTCGAGCACCTTTTGTCTTTATATTTGCACATGGAAGAAAAGCGTAGAGAGTATCCATCAAGCAGCGTAAGCACCGCTAAGGCTGATGCAGAGCACGTACTCATTATTAGCAAAGCCTTAATTAAATATGTGGAAGAGTTAGTGCAGCAACGCGGCTGATTGTATTTCTTTCAAATAGGCGCGGAATAAAAATTATGAGCCAACGAGAATTCACAACCATCGGCCAGCGCGTGCCGATGACCGACGGGCCGCCGAAAGTCACAGGCACAGCCGTCTACGCGGACGATTTGCGCTTGCCGAATATGCTTCACGGCAAAATCCTGCGCTCGCCGCACGCGCACGCGCGCATCGTTTCGATTGACACATCGAAGGCCGAAGCGCTGCCCGGCGTAATGGGTGTCGTGACGGGCAAGGACGCGCCCGTGCGTTACGGCATTCTGCCGATAGGCCACGACGAAGCGGCCTTCTGCGTCGATAAGGCGCGCTACATCGGCGACGAAGTTGCAGCCGTCTGCGCCACGTCCGAGCAGATTGCGGAAGAAGCGCTCGACCTTATCGAAGTCGAATACGAAGTATTGCCCGCCTACACGAATTACGAAGATGCGATGGCGTGCGACGATCCAGCTTTGTGGCTTCACGCGGACAGAAAATCGAACATAGAGAAGCAATACCATCATCATTTCGGCGATGTCGAAAAAGGCTTTCAGGAAGCAAGGGAGTCGGGCGGCGCGGTGCGTTTTGATCGTTATTATAATCCGCGCGTGACTCATGCGCCGATGGAGCCGCACGCCTGCGTCGCGCAGTGGGAACACGAAGGCCGCGTGACGCTCTGGACTTCGACGCAAACGCCGCACTACGTTCATCGCACGCTCGCCAAAGTTTTAGAGATGGAGATGTCTTCGATCCGCGTTATCAAGCCGTTTGTCGGCGGCGGCTTCGGCGGCAAAAGTGAAACCTTCGCGCACGAAGTCGCGGCGTGCCTTCTCGCCAAAAAAACTGCGCGTCCCGTCAAATTTAATTTCTCGCGCGAAGAAGTTTTCTACACCCATCGCGGGCGTCCAGAGCAATATGTCGAACTGAAAACCGGCGTCACAAAAGACGGGCGCATCACCGCCGTCGAAGCAAAAGTAATTCAGGACGGCGGCGCGTATTGCTCTTACGGCGTCGTTACGATTCTCTATTCCGGCGCGCTCATCGCCGCGCTTTACGATATTCAAAATATAAAATTCGACGGCTACCGCGTGCTGACCAATAAGCCAGCGTGCGGCCCTATGCGCGGGCATGGAACGGTTGGCGTGCGATTCGGTTTTGAATCACAGATTGATATGCTCGCCGCAGAGATCGGCATGGACGCGGGCGAAATTCGGCTACGAAATAAACTGAAGCCGAACACCGTTACCGTCAACGACCTTCGCGTGACGAGTTACGGCTATGATACGTGCCTTGAAAAAGTGATCGAAGCATCGGACTGGAAAAACAAGCGCGGGAAAATGCCTTACGGAAAGGGCGTCGGGATGGGCGGCTCGCACTACGTTTCGGGCGCGGCTAATTCCATTATTCGCTCGAAGCTTCCGCACTCCACCGTCTCGATCAAAATCGATTACGACGGCGCGGTGACGGTTTACACGGGCGCGGCGGAAATCGGGCAAGGCACGGAAACGATTCACGCGCAGATTGTCGCAGAAGAAATGGGCGTCGATCTTTCGCGCATACGCATCATCGCCGCCGACTCCGCTTTAACGCCCGTCGATCTCGGCTCTTATTCTTCGCGCGTCACGTTCATGGCGGGCAATGCAGCGAAGGATGCCGCGCGCGACATCAAGCAGCAACTCTTTCGCGTCGCCGCCGAACTCCTCGGCGAATCGCCCGAACATCTCGTCGCGCGTGAAGAAAAAATTTATCCGAAGAATGAGCCGCATCGCTCGATTAGTTATCAGGAAGCTCTGTTAGCTTGCATCGAAAACGGCGGCACGCTTATCGCCAAAGGTTCTTACACGCCGCCGACGGAATCGCAGGGCGGAAGCTTTCGCGGCGCGGGCGTCGGCCCCGGCGTTTCCTATTCTTACGCGGCGCAAGTTGCCGAAGTCACCGTCGATCCCGAAACAGGCCGCTTCGTCGTCGATAAAATCTGGGCGGCGCACGATTGCGGGCGCGCGCTCAATCCCTTGACCGTCGAAGGCCAGATCGAAGGCTCCGTCTGGATGGGCTTAGGCCAAGCCGTCGCCGAAGAACAGGTTTTCCAGAAGGGCTTGACGATGAACCCTAGCCTTCTGGAATACAAATCCGCGACCTCGCTCGAATCGCCGCCGATAGAAACCTTCATCGTCGAGACGATTGACCCGGAAGGGCCATACGGCGCAAAGGAAGCTGGCGAAGGCAGCCTTGCCGCCACCATTCCGGCAATCGCCAACGCGATCTACGACGCCGTCGGCATACGCATCAACGATCTGCCGCTCACGCCTGAAAGAATCCTGCGCGCCATCAACGAGCAGAAGAAACAAGTTTCGTAGTGGGCAGGAATTTATGAGCACGCAACGAAAACCCGACAGGCTTTATACGCTCGATGATTATTTCAGCGTTGAAGAAACGGCTGAAACCAAACACGAGTATTACGACGGCGAAATTTTTGCGATGACCGGCGCATCGCTTAGTCACAACCGCATTGCAGCCAACATCTTCACGGCCTTGAGCATTGCGCTCCGCGACAAACCTTGTGATGTATTCACGAGCGACATGCGCATCGCAACATCGAGAAAACTGTACACCTACCCGGATGTTTCCGTCTTCTGCGATCCGGTGGAATTGACAAAAGACAAATACGACACGGCAACGAATCCGACGATTCTTGCGGAAGTGCTTTCTAAATCCACGCAAAAGTATGATCGCGGACAAAAATTCGATCAATACAAGTCAATTCCGACACTGCGCGAATATGTTTTAATCGAGCAGCATCAAATCCTCGTCGAGCACTTTCAGTTTAATAAGCGTGAATGGACGCGGCGCGAATATCGCAAGCTTGCGGATACACTTGACCTCTCATCCGTAGGTTTTCAAGTTTCGCTTGCTGAAATTTATCGCCGTGTTGAAGTCGATTCCTGAACTTATCAAACGAATTGCGTATCTCGCCGCGATTAGGAACAAAATTTAATCATGACAATGGCATCATTCACGCTTCATCGCCCGCGAACAGTAGCGGAAGCGCTGGAGATTTTGAAAACTTATGCGGGCGACGTGCGCATTGTCGCGGGCGGAAGCGACCTCGTTATCAACATGCGTATGCGCATTGAAACGCCCGCGCACGTCTTGGAGCTTCGCGGCATAGATGAACTGCGCGGCATTTCCTTCGATGCGGAAACGGGCTTGCGCATCGGCGCGCTGACTACCATCGCAACGCTCGCTGGTGATGAAAACGTGCGCGCGCAGTTCCCTGTCGTAGCGTCTGCCGCAAGCCAAGTCGCCGGGCCGAACATTCGCAACATGGGAACAGTCGGCGGCAATCTGTGCTTGGACACGCGCTGCGTTTACTACAACCAATCTTATTTCTGGCGCAAGGCAAACAATTTTTGTTTGAAGAAGGACGGCACGGTTTGCCACGTCGCACCCGGAAGTAGTAAATGCTGGGCGGCTTATTCCGGCGACATCGCGCCCGCGCTTCTCACACTCAAGGCAAGCGTCAAACTCATCAGCCCGCGCGGTGAAAGGCAGATTCCGCTCACAGAATTTTTCATTGATGACGGAATCGAGAAATACGATTTACAGCCGGATGAAATCTTGTGTGAAGTATGTGTTCCGGCAAGCGCCGCCGGATACCGTGGCATCTACAATAAATTCCGCATACGCGATTCGGTGGATTACCCTTTGGCCGCCGCCGCCGTCGCCGTGAAAATCGACGACGCGGGCTTATGCACGGATGCGGCGATTGCAATCACGGGCGTCAATCCAAGCCCGCGCTTTGTCGAAGGCGTGCGCGAGCTTTTCGTCGGCAAAGCGTTTACAGAAGATACGCTCGAAAAGGCTACTGACTTAACGAGACGCACGGCGAAACCCTTGCGCACGTCCGCATCAACAACTACCTACCGCCGCCACATCATCGGCGTGCTTGCGCGGCGCGGCCTCGCGTCAACGCTTGCGCCACAGGATGAAACACAGCGCTAGATTATCTTCAGCCATGGTAGAAGTATCAAAAATTATTCAGTATGACGCGAGTTTCCGCCGCTTCTTACCCGCGTATAGCGATTTGAGTTTCAATTAACCGCCGACGTTCTACTTCTCTGTTATTCCACACATTGAAAAACGTATTGTTCGTCGTGCGGGACATGAAATTTGTCGAGCAGCGCGGCGTACTCTGCGCGAAAGTCTTGCCGTGCGTGATGCTGTCCTTGATTTTGGATGTAATGAATCACCGCATCGAGTTGTGAATGCGCGCAAGAGAACGCGCCGAAGCCTTCCTGCCATGCGAAATGTCCGCGCACCCAAACATTTTCGTTGATGTGGTTGGTCGAACCAGTTTTAATAACGCGCACCAAGTCTAACAGGGCGATGTCCGGTTTTAGATTGGTGAGAATGTGCGTGTGATCCGGCATACAGTGAATGGCGAGAAGTTTCTGTTTGTGGCGTGTGACGATGCCTGTGATGTATTTCTGCAATTCCTCTTTGCGTTCGGGACGAATGAAATTCTGCCGTCCCTGCACGGCGAACACTACCTGCACATAAATTTGCGTGTACGTGTTTGCCATGTTCGTTTCGTCAGAATTCAACGGCAGCATTCAGCGTCGGAATTCGGCGTCAAAGTTTTAAGCTCCGTAGGAGCGGCATATATTTCGTCAGGATAACATGCCGCTCCTACGGAGCTTAAAATGCTGATGATGCGCGGTGCTATAAACATGCCGCTCCTCACGGAGCTGAAAGCCGGAGACTTCAATTGCTCAATACGCTCTAAGCGAAGAATTGCGGCGGCGTATATGATAGATTACAGGTAAATCTTCGATTGAAACGCGGGCGAAATCAACCGCCGCAGTCGCCAACGCTTTTGCAAAATGTAAGCAACAACATCGCCGCCGTTTTATTAGCCGCCGGACACGGGCGGCGCATGGGTGCGTACAAGCCGCTGCTGCCTTTCGGCAATCAAACGATCATCGAAACGTGCGTCAACAATTTCGAGCGCGCCGGAATCGAAGACATCATCGTCGTGATTCCGGCGCGTAGAGAAGAAGAGATGCGCGCGCGGCTGTCACATCTACAGGTTCGCTTCGCGGTTAATACTGATGAAGCAAGCGAGATGAGCGATTCGATTGCGCGCGGCGTCGAACAGCTTTCAAACGAAACGGATGCTTTGTTCATCGCGCTCGCGGATCAGCCTATGATTGCTTCCGCAGTGATTCGCAAACTTCTGGACGAGCGCGGGCGCACGGGCGCGCGCATCATCGCGCCAGAATACAAAGGGCGCGGCGGGCATCCGGTTTTGATTGATTTCGTGTTACGCGATGAACTCCTGCATCTCGATCCGAAACGCGGCTTGCGCGCGTTGCTCGAAGCACGCAAAGATGAGGTGCGGCGCGTGGCGTTTGACACGGAATGCGTTGTCCGCGATATGGATACGTGGGATGATTACTGCGCGCTGCACACGGAAACATTCGGCACCGCGCCGCCCAGTGCCTCGCCGTTCCAGAGATAAAGTCGAACGGCCTCTGCTGCTGCCGTCACACGCGTCCAACCAAATGACGGCGATGCTCATCCAAATTCCTGTCCGAAGAGTTGCCCGAAATGCGGCAATTTTAATTTAAGTTTTTGCAAGATAGAGAATTGAAATTAGCCGACGGCGACGAGAAGGAGAAAAGATGTTTTTACAAAATGGCAGACGATTGATTGCCGGTTCGTTGCTTGCGATTTCGCTTTTCGCATCGGCGGCTTTGGCACAGCGTCTGGCTGCGGTTCCAATTGCGGCAAACATGCAAACTGCTGCGACGGTTGTGGATTTTTCGTTGAAGTCGATTGACGGCTCGACTGTTTCGCCTGCGACAGTGCGCGGGCAAGTCGTCGTGCTTGCCTTCGGCGCGTCTTGGCTGCCGCTTTCGCGCAAACAAATGCAGGGCATACGCAAGCTCGCCGATCAATACAGCCAGCACGGTGTGGTCGTTTACTGGGTGAGCACTGATTCCGCGCAGCCCAAGTCGAAGAACTACGCGACGGACGAGCAGATACGCGCCTTCACGCGCCGCAACGATTTGAACGTCACTGTGCTGCGTGACCCGGACGGGCAAGTGTCGAAACAGTTCGGCGTCGATCAGTTGCCGTCAATCGTGATTCTGGACAAAGCGGGCAACATTTCCGGCGCGCCCATCGGCGGGCTAGACCCGAACGGCAATCTCGCGGATCAACTCGCGCCGCGTCTCGACAAGCTTTTGTAAAGCCGCTCCGCAGAAGCGTTGGAGATTTCCACAAACGACTCTGCGCGCGATAGAGAATAACGAAAGGCTGCCACTTCAATGCTGGCAGCCTTTTATCGTTTATCCAATTTTATCTCTCGTCGAAGCATCGTTCATTTTTTTGCGCTCTCACATGTGTCCGTACAGCTTGTAAAGCAATCGCACAGGCAGCCCGACGATGTTCCAGTAATCGCCCGCTATCTCTTCGATAAAGAGCGCGGCGCGTCCCTGCACGGCATAGGCTCCGGCCTTGTCCATAGGCTCATTGCTCGCCACGTACCAATCTATTTCCGCTTCACTCATCGCAGCGAAACGCACGCGTGTTTTTTCGTGTGCGACACAACCCCGCGCGTCCGCAGATTCCGTGCTTCGCAAGAGCGCAACGCCCGTCAATACTTCATGCCAGCCCGCTGCACTCAGCAGCCGCAGCATTCTCCGTGCATCCTCTTCATCGCGCGGCTTGCCTAAAATTTCATCGCCGACCAAGACGATTGTATCCGCGCCGAGCACGAGACGATTTTCCGTTCGATGATTATTCGCAATTTGCGCGGCCTTCTCGCGGGCGAGGCGTTCGACATAATCATGTGGCGCTTCAGACTCGCGCAGGGATTCATCCACGTTTGCCGCCGCGATTTCAAAAGGCCATTCGATGGCGCGCAAAATCTCCGCGCGGCGCGGGCTTTTTGACGCAAGCCATAGCTTTTCCATTTTCATTTTCGGCTAAACGAGAGCTTCACACACTTGTCGCTCGCGCTCCCTTTCCATTACACTCGATTGAATTTGCGATTTCAGATTTCCGTGTTGCGATGTGAAATCAGCAGTGTGCTTTAACTTTTTACCAATCGCAAACCGGCAATCGCAAATCTAAAATACGATGGACGATTTAATCCGCACATTGCCGAAGCTTTTGCGCGCGGCGGGCGAAGGCCAAGAGGTCGTCGAAGCCGCTGTGATGGCCGTCTGGCGGCGCGTTGCCGGAGAACAACTGCGCGGTCAGGCCGTCCCCTTTCGTCTTTATCAAAAAACCTTGATTGTTGCCGTCGCCGATACGATGTGGCAAAGGCAACTCGAAGCCGTCAGCGGGCAGCTTTTGTTTCGCTTGAATTCCCTGCTCGGTCAAGCGATGGTCACATACATAGAGTTTCGCGTCGATCAAAAAACAGTACAGGAAGCGCGCGCCGCGCTGCCGCATGAACCGGATCGCGCGGAACAGGAAAAGCAGGCGCTCGCCACCGCAAAGGCTTCCGGGCAACTCTCTGCGGCAGCCCAAGCAATCCATGACGATGATTTGCGCCGCCGCTTTCTCGTCGCCGCCGGAAGCTGCATCAATCGCCGCGAGAAAGAAGCGTAGGAATTTTAGATTTGCAATTGCCGATTTGCGATTGAGCAAGGCGGAAAATAAAACTTCAGATTCCAGATCGAATGCCCGACTACCTTCAATCAACAATCACAAATCTAAAATCGAAAATACAAAACCATGCCGATTACAGAATCCGACGTTCAAAAAATCGCCGCGCTCGCTCATCTCGAAATTACACAGGATGAACAACGCGCCTTCACGCCGCAACTCGCCGAGATCATCGCTTACGTCGAGCAACTAAACGAAGTGGACACAAGCCGCGTCGAGGCTTCCGCTGGCGGATTGACGCGCGAAGGCGAGCAAACCGACGCGGCGCGCAACGACGAAGTGCAATCATCGCTCGGTCAAAAACTCGCGCTCGAAGAAGCTCCCGACGCCGCGCACGGTCATTTTCGCGTGCCGAAAGTTCTTTAGCAAAGATGTTAGACGTCGGATATTAGATGCCGGTTTTGGCTTCTAACTAACATCCGGCATCCGGCATCTAACATCTATTCTTTTATATTCTTCAAATGACTTTCTTCGATCAAGACATCGCACAACTTCGAGCGCGCGTTTCTCAAGGCGAATCGACGCCGCGTGCCATCACCGAATCTGCGCTCGACAATGCGGAAAAATCAAACGCGGCACTCAACGCGTTTTTGCAAATTGACCGCGACGGCGCGTTGCGTCGAGCCGATGAAATAAGCGCGCTCGTTCAATCAAATGATGCGTCTTCGCCGCTGTTGCTCGGCGGCGTGCCAATCGCCATTAAAGACAACATCTGCGTGCGCGGGCTGCAAGCGTCTTGCGGCTCGCGCATCCTCGGCGATTATCATCCGCCCTACGATGCGACGGCGATCAAACGCATACGCGATGCGGGCGCAATCATCATCGGCAAAACCAATTGCGACGAATTTGCGATGGGATCGTCGAATGAAAACTCCGCCTACGGCACTGTGCGTAATCCTTGGGACACGTCGCGCGTTCCCGGCGGATCGTCCGGCGGCTCTGCGGCGGCGGTGGCGGCGGGCATCGTTCCCGTTGCGCTCGGCTCGGAAACAGGCGGCTCCGTGCGTCAACCTGCGGCGCTCTGCGGCATCGTCGGCATCAAACCGACTTACGGGCGCGTCTCTCGCTACGGCCTCGTTGCCTTCGCTTCCTCGCTCGATCAAATAGGCGTTTTTTCACGGAACGTCATGGACGCGGCAACGCTTCTCGGCGTCATCAGCGGACGCGATCCGCTCGATTCGACGACGACGGAAGTTCCCGTGCCAAACTACGCGGCGGAATTGAACAAAGACATTAAAGGCGCGCGCATCGGCGTGCCGCGCACGCTCTTTAACGAAGGACTTGACGAGGATGTGCGCGCGAGCGTCGAAGCGGCGATTGACGCTTACCGCGAACTCGGCGCGGAAATCATCGACATCGAATTGCCGCACGCGAAATACTGCATCGCCGTTTACTACATCATCGCAACCGCCGAAGCGTCTTCCAATCTCGCGCGCTTCGACGGCGTGCGCTACGGTTTTCGCGCCGAAGACGCACACACCTTGCGCGAGATGTACAAACGCACGCGCGACGAAGGCTTCGGCGCGGAAGTCAAACGCCGCATCATGCTCGGCACTTACGTTTTGTCGTCCGGCTACTACGAAGCTTACTATCGCAAAGCGCAACAGGTGCGCGCACTCATCAAACAAGATTTCAACGAAGCGTTTGGTTCCTGCGATGCGATCTTGACGCCGACGACGCCGACGCCTGCCTTTCTCATCGGCGAAAAAACAGGCGACCCGCTACAAATGTATCTCAACGACATTTTCACCTGCACGGCCAATCTCGCGGGCATTCCCGGCATCTCGATTCCCTGCGGCTTATCGTCGAACAATCTCCCCGTCGGATTGCAACTAATGGGCGCGCACTGGTCTGAAGCCACACTCCTGCGACTCGCGCACGCCTACGAACAAGCGCACCCGTTCACAGCCCGCCCGCCGCTTTCGTTTGAATCGGCTTAATGTATCTGGCGGTTTCTGGACGATTCGTCTTGTTCAGTGATATGTATAGTCGAGTCGTTCGCGTCTAAAAATCAGAGGCGTTTGGAATTATCAAACGAGGCTGATTAATTTCAGCGGGAGAATAATATGGCTGAACAAACAAGCACCAATGATTATTCGGGATGGCGCTGGTGGCCGTGTTTCGTGGGCGGATTGTGCGGGCCTTTGCTCGGTAACTGGTTGAATCATTGGCTGCCGCTTTATCTCGCTGTGGGCATCGCGTTTCTTATGATGTGGATGATTACGGGTTTAATATTCCGCAGAAATCCGCCTTTTGCCGGATACAATGTTATGCGTTGGATGATAGGCGGCGCGTTGGGCGCAATTGTCGCCGCAACCGGAGCGTTTTTGTTTCCGTGGAGATGATCGAAAGCAAGCGGCGAAGTTTATTCAACGCTTGCCTTCCTTCTTATCGGCTATTAAGTCGCCTGTAAAAAGTTCGAGGACGCCTTTGGCGGTGCCGACGAGCGGTGTCGCGTCGAGGCCGACGTGGAGCGCGCCGCGCAGGAGTCCCTTGCGTTTGATTTCGTAGCCCGCCAGCCCGACGGCTAAGGCCGAGCCGATAATCGGAATCGGTTTGATTAAACGCTTCGCCGCGCGCCATCCGCCCGCCCGCAAAAATCTTCGTGTCAAACTTGCTGCCATTGTTTCAAGAGCCTTTCCGTTTCAACTTAAACCTAGTTCCGCGCGCAGTTGCCGCTCGCTGTACGGCGATAGATTAAACGCGCGCCCGCCAACTTCAAACGTCGGCACTTTGCGCTTGCCGTCGTTGATTTTCATCACGTATTCCGCCGCGCCGTCGTTTTCCTCGATATTGATTTCTTCGTAGGCGATGCCCTGCTCTTTGAGAAAGCGTTTGGCGTGGCGGCAATCGCCGCACCACGTCGTCGTGTACATTTTAATATGCTGCTGTTCCATGCGTTTCTTATTTCTCCTTCGATGAATAACTCCACAATGATTTTACTTGCGAACGAGCGCAGACGCCAATCAACAGAAGAGATGTTGTAAAAGTTTAACGGCAAAGTAGGTAAACAATTTTCGTTTCACTACCCTTTAAGATTCACGCTTTCTCTTTACCGGCAATGCTTTTTCTCATACGTCTTGTGTTAGCATGAGCACGCACTAAACGCACTTTCATCTTAATCGTTTGTCTTAATTTGCAACGCATGTTTTTCAGCGCACACCGTTTCATCTACGCACTCGCCGTTTTATCGCTCGTCGCCATCGCCTTCGCGTGCAATCGTTCCGGCGCGCCGTCGCAAGAAGAGCACACGCTTTTGATTTACACGCCGCACGGCCAAGACATGCTGCGCGATTTCGTCGCTCGCTACAAGCAAGCGCACACGGAAGTTGACGTGCAGTTCCTAGACATGGGCGCGCGCGAAGTGTTGGAGCGCGTGAGAGCCGAACGCAATCGACCACAGGCGGATTTGTGGTGGGGCGCGGCGCACACGACGTTTCAAACGGCGGCTGACGAAAATCTGCTCCAGCCTTATCGCCCGACATGGGCGGACAAAGTTCCCGCAGATGCGCGCGGCGAAAAGGATTTGTGGTACGGCACTTATGAAACGCCGGAAGTGATCGTTTATAACAGCGACGCCGTGAAGCAGGAAGACGCGCCGCGCGATTGGGACGACGTGCTGGATGCGAAGTGGCGCGACAAGGTTTTAATACGCAACCCGAATCCTTCCGACACGATGCGCGCGATCTTCGGCGCGATTATCTGGCGCTCTTATAAAGACACGAATTCGCCCGCCGCCGGTTACGATTGGCTGCGGCGTCTCGATGCGAACGTCCACGAATACACGGCGGACGGAACATTGTTGATGCAAAAGATTGCGCGACGCGAGGGACTCATCAGTTTGTGGGATTTGCCGGACGTGCGGCTTTATCAGGAACAAAAACATTTGCCCGTCGCGTATGTGATTCCGTCGAGCGGCACGCCCGTTATCACGGACGGCATCGCCATTCTGCGCGGCGCGCCGCACGAAGCGGAAGCGCGCCGCTTTTACGAATTCGTTACCACGCAGGAAAGCCTTACTCACGCCGCGAAAAATTATTACCGCATCCCCGTTCGCACGGACATTGACCGCTCGCAATTGCCCGCGTGGATGAACGAACCGTTTGCGCGCCTGCCGCTCGATTGGAAGCTGCTTCGCGCGCACGGCAACGAATGGCTAAATTATTGGGACACGGAAATACGTGACCGCAATAAGCATTGAATCGTGAAGCGAAACAAGCAACGGAATTTCTTCATTCAATTTCTTTAACGAACAAGGCGGAACCGAAGTTATGTTAGTTCACATCATCGCCGATTACGGGCAGAACGATCTGGCTTTTGCCGAAGTCGTTCAGCGCATACGTTTATATTTGCCTGACGCAGAGCCTGTGTTGACGCCCGTGCCTGCGTTCTCGACGCTCGCTGCAGGTTTCTGCATCGCGCAACTAGGCTTGAACGAAGCGCCCGCCGGAACGATCATTTACCACAACGTTGCGCCGCGCCGCGACGACAAAGAAGCGCGCGAAGAAAACGCGGGCGAGCGGCTGGCGTTTGCGCGGCTTCCGACGGGCGTGCGCGTTGTCGGCGTCAACGCGGGAGAAGCGTTCGCGTTCGTGCGCGAGGCGGCGGAAGAATTGCGTTGGGCATCCGTCGCGGCGGAAGGCTCGCAGTTTCGTTCGCGCGATCTATTCCTGAAGGCTGCCGCCGCGATTGCCTTAGGCCAACCCGATGCCCTCGCGGAAGAGATGGGAAAAGATGACATTCCCGCCGTTCCGCAAAACCGCATCGCATACATTGACGGCTATGGCAATTTGAAGACGACAATTAAATTCAACGCGGATGATGCGCGCTCCGGCTCCCGCATTCGCGTGCAAATCAGTGATGCCGAACAGCAAGCGACGGCGAGCGACGGCAGCTTTGCAGTCGAACACGGGCAACTTGCGTTTGCGCCCGGAAGCAGCGGTTGGACAAACAAGGCGGGCGAAGAAACGCGCTGGATGGAACTATTCCTGCGCGGCGGAAACGCGCACGAGCTTTTCAAGCGCCCGGCAATCGGCGCGCAGATAAAACTTACCTTCGAGTAGGCCGAACGCTCACAAAGTTCATTGCCGAAGAATGCCCTTTCTTTCCCTGAAAAACATTGCGAAGAATTACGGCGCGACCATCGCCGTAGGTGGTCTTTCGCTCGACATAGAGCGCGGCGAATTTTTCGGGCTGCTCGGCGCATCCGGCTGCGGCAAGACGACCACCTTGCGCATGATCGCAGGGCTTGAGACGCCGGACGCAGGCGCAATAGAGTTTGACGGGCAAAACATCACACGCTTGCCGAGCGAGCGACGCGGCTTCGGCATGGTCTTTCAAAACTACGCGCTTTTTCCGCACCTCGATGTTTTCGAGAACATCGCCTTCGGGCTGCGCGCGCGCCATCGCCCGCGCGCGGAAATCGCAGAGCGTGTCTCAAACGCACTCCAACTCGTTCGTCTGCCCGGCTACGAAAAAAGGCGCGTTGACGAATTATCAGGCGGGCAGCAACAACGCATCGCCATCGCCCGCGCCATTGCGATTGAACCGGCGCTTTTGCTTTTCGACGAACCGCTCTCGAATCTGGACATCGCTTTGCGGGAAGAAACGCGCGGCGAATTGCGCGAGCTAGTCGCGCGGCTCGGATTGACCGCCGTTTACGTCACGCACGATCAGGAAGAAGCCTTCGCTTTGTGTGACCGCATCAGCGTGATGAGCGAAGGCCGCATACTGCAAACAGGCAGCCCGCGCGAATTATACGAACGCCCGCAGCTTGCCGCCGTCGCGCGCTTTCTCGGGCGCAACAATTTGATCGAAGCCGCATCATCGAATAACAGCGGCGCAGAGTTTACAGAATTTCAAACCCGAATGGGCGGGCATGTGCTGCACATATCAGCCGAAGCTCATGCCGGTTCTGGCAATCCGACTCACCAAAAAAGTGTAATGCTGGCGATTCGCCCGGAGCACATACGGCTCTTCGCCGCAAACTCTCCTGCGACCACCATGCAACCAAACGCGAATGTTCTCGACGCGCGTATTCGTGAAATCAGTTTCACGGGCGCGACGACAAGCGTCAAACTCGATGCCGACGGATTGCTCATTGAAGCGCTCGTGCTGCAATTAGCGGATAATCTCGCGGCGGGCGATGCGTGCAGAATTGAATTACCGCCGCAACGCATCGCCGTGCTTGCGAAATAAAGATCGTCTTTAGTGATGCGATTGAAGTGATTGGCAATACGCTTGCCGGTGCGATTGGCAATACGATGAATGCTCCTCCTGCGCGCACAGATTTTTCATTCCGCTTTCATTTGTTGCGCGGCCAAAACCTTGCGCGGCTCACGTTG
Source organism: Pyrinomonadaceae bacterium (assembly GCA_051000345.1). Classification (GTDB taxonomy): domain Bacteria; phylum Acidobacteriota; class Blastocatellia; order Pyrinomonadales; family Pyrinomonadaceae; genus JBHENC01. The sequence goes on from JBPCOJ010000065.1 coordinate 17,883, forward strand.
CTTTTCATCATCGCGCTGGTAATTTTCTACGGCGTCGTGTACCCGAATTTTTCCGTTCTAACCGGTTCGCTGCAACGAGGCGGCGCGTGGTCTTTCGGCAACTACACGGCGGCGCTCGCGCAACGCTCCGTTATCGAAGCGACGTGGACAAGCATCTGCGTATCGCTTTTGACGGTCGTGTTGTGCGCGCTCGTCGGCGTGCCGCTCGCTTTTCTTTTCGAGCGATATGATTTTCCGGCGCGGCGCGTGTTCGCGGCACTCGCCGCTTTGCCATTAGTGCTGCCGCCGCTCGTCGGCACGATTGCGTTTATCTTTTTGTGCGGTGAATCCGGCATTCTCGCGCGGCTTGTGCAGAAGTTATTTCAGTTGCAAAGCGCGCCTTGGCAGTTGCGCGGCTGGACGGCCTTGCTGCTTTTTCACACATACACGATGTACCCCTTCTTTTACGTTTTGACCGGCGCGGGGCTTCGCCGCATCGACGCGAGTTTGCAGGAAGCGGCACGAAGTCTCGGCGCAAGTTCGCGCGCGGTGCTGTGGCGCGTCGTGCTGCCGCAACTCACGCCGTCGCTGATTGCCGCCGCGCTGCTCACGTTTATGACTTCGATGGCATCGTTTAGCGCGCCGCTTTTGTTCGGCGGCGGCGTGCGCGTTTTGACGCTGGAGATTTACAATGCGCGGCAACGCGGCGATGCGGCGATGGCCTTGACCGAAACCGTGATTCTCGCCTTCGTTTCACTCAGCGCGCTGTTGTTTTTCCAGAAATATGAAGGCACGCGTCGTTTCGCGGCGGCAGCGATGAAGGGCGCAACGAGACGGCGCTCGCAAATTACGAGCGGCGCGTGGCGTTCCCTTGCGATAATCGCGGGCATTGTGTTCAGCGTTTTATTAGTGCTGCCCGTCGCCGTGCTCGCGCTCGTCAGCTTCGCGCAGGATGGAACATGGACAATCGAGACGTTGCCGCCCGCTTACACCGTCGCCAACTACGCGCGCATTTTCACGGACGAAGCGTCGCGCGCCGTGTTTATTAACAGCATATTGATGGCTGGAATCGCATCAAGTGCGGCGCTGGTGTGGAGCTTTTGCGTGGCAGAATTCGTGACGGCGCGCGGCAATCGTTTTGTGCGGCGGGCGGTTTCGCTGCTGGTGCTTGTGCCTTGGGCGTTGCCCGGCACGGTCGTCGCCGTTGCCATCGCGGAGGCTTACGGCAAACCGAACTTGTTGACGGGATCATTCGTGCTCGTCGGCACATTCTGGATTTTGCCTGTCATTTATTTTTTGCGATTTATGCCGCTCGTCGTGCGCGCGTTGCAGGCGAGCGTGGAACAATTGGACGCATCGCTCGATGAAGCGGCAAAGGTTTCGGGCGCGCGTTTCTGGCAGAGGTTTTGGCGCGTGCGTTTGCCCCTTGTCGGCCCCGGCGCAATGGCCGGAGCGCTGCTCGCATTCGTCATCGCGCTCGGCGAATATGTCGCGTCCGTGCTCGTTTTTGTGCCGCGCAATCGTCCCGTCTCCATCGCCATCGCCGCCGAACTCCGCAGCTTCAATCTAGGCACAGCCGCCGCTTACGGCGTCGTGCTGATCGTCGTCATCAGCATCAGCATGATTATCGCAGCGCGCTTAGAGCGCTCGACGGATTACTGAATGACAAACGCCCATCGAACACTTCACGAAGTTGACCGACAATTACGAAACGGTTGAATCAGCTTGCCAGCGTCGGCGGTAGGCTTTCATAATGGTTTTCTTGCTTAAGAGTAGTTTTCAAACATGTCTTTTCTAAATTTCAAATGGCCGGAGATGCGCCCTGCTGCGATTGAACTGATTGCGCGTATGCACGCGGGACACGCGCGCGCGACGTTCCAGATTCCGGTTGTCGATTTCGCGCGCGTCTTTGCGCCGGGCGCGAGTGAAGCAGAACTCCGGAAGGTTGCGGCGCGAGGCGATATAAACTTTGTCGCAGACGATGCAAGCGGCGGAACATTCACGCTCGCCGAAGGAGCGCGTGCCGCCTTCGATTTAGGGCGCGAAGGATTAGTGCTGCGTATCCCCGCGCGCATGAGCGGCAGATACGAAATTCAACGGGAAGCCTTTAGCATCGCTTTTAATCGCGGCGAAGAATTAGAAGGCTGCCGCCGTATTTTTCTGCTCGTCTGCAATCGCGTCGTCAGTGTAAATGTATCGGGCGCGCGCATAGATGTGCGGACGCCGACGCCTATCTTCGATCTCTGTGTGGAATTTTAATAATGAATAAAAGCTTACATGCCGTCGCCTCTCCGGGTCACTTCGCGCGGACTTCGCTCGCCGGACTCATCCTTTGCTCGATGATGTTTTCGTCAGCAGTTCCCGCCGTTTCGTTTGCACGGCAGGGAAGGCAAACGCGCGAGACAACGCCGCCGATTACAAATAACGAACAGGCAGCAAACGAACGCACGATAAGCAAGCGTGATGATGCGACGGCGCTTTATCAAGCGTTGCTCGATTTGCAAAATCCTTGGACGGTGATGTGCGTCGCCGCGCACCCGGACGATGAAGACGGCGCAACGCTGACCATTCTTCGACGTAAATACGGCGCGCATACCGTCTCGCTTTTTTCCACTTACGGCGAAGGCGGGCAAAACGCCGTCGGCCCCGAACTCTACGAAGAACTCGGCGCAATCCGCGCGCGCGAAACAGCGGAAGCAGCGACGGTGCAAGGCTCCGAGCCGCACTTTCTCGCTCTGCGCGATTTCGGTTTTTCAAAGTCCGCTGACGAAGCCTTCCGCGTCTGGAACCACGACGAAGCCTTGCGCCGCATGGTCTATCAAATACGACTCTTGCGCCCGGATGTCATCATCACCAACCACGATACGGTGAGCGGTCACGGTCATCATCAAGCCACCGGACGCCTTGTGCTGGAAGCCTTCGATGCCGCCGCCGATCCCGCACGCTTTCCCGAACAACTGCGCGGCAGCGATAAGGAGACGCGCGTCAGCACTTGGCAAGTGCAGCGGCTTTTCGTGCGCGCGGGCTTCGATGGCGGCGCGGGCAGCAAACAACCCGGAGACGAAGCCTCGCGCGCGAATACAATCATCTCCTACGACGCAAACGAACGCGATCCTGTTCGCGGCACAACTTACGCTGAACAAGCTCTGGAAGCACTTCGGCATCACGCCACGCAAGGCCCTTGGCCGCGAAGTGTTCCCGCAGGCGCGCGCATTATTCGTTATCGCCTCGTGCGTTCGGCAAAAGACGCCGCCGCGTTTCCGGCGCACGCGCAAACATTTCTCGACGGCTTGCAACTGCCCGAACAAGTCGCCGCCAAGCTCGCGCCGCCGAAGTTCGGCAATCGCCCGCTGACGGATTTTATCAACGAGCGCCAGCGCGTCTTTTATGCTCTCGCCGGAGCGCAAATC
>JBPCOJ010000027.1:0-45705 GCA_051000345.1 Pyrinomonadaceae bacterium
CTCCCACTTGGCGCGCCAAGAGAATGTGCTCTCTGGTTTGCGGCATCGGGCCATCCGTCGCCGCAACAACTAAAATCGCGCCGTCCATTTGCGCCGCGCCCGTAATCATGTTCTTCACATAATCGGCATGTCCCGGACAATCAACATGCGCGTAATGGCGATTAGCGGTTTCGTATTCGACGTGCGCCGTCGCTATCGTGATTCCACGCGCCTTTTCTTCCGGCGCATTGTCGATGGAATCGAAGGCGCGCACGATGATCTTCGGATTATGCTTGGCAAGCACTTTCGTGATCGCTGCCGTCAACGTCGTCTTCCCGTGATCCACATGCCCAATCGTTCCGATGTTTACGTGCGGCTTCGACCTATCAAATTTCTCTTTCGACATCTTAAAATAACCTCTTTAGATAAAGTAAAACTTTTCGATTCATTCTATATAAGCCCGCAATGAAATTTGTACTCATGCAGATTGGAGCCGATGCTGGGATTTGAACCCAGGACCTCTTCCTTACCAAGGAAGCGCTCTACCCCTGAGCTACATCGGCTTGCTCGAATAAATGCGACCAATGTTCTTTAGCGTGGCAGTTCGCACATAATACCTCACACTTATGAATCTCTGCCAGAAGCCTCTTAAGGCTAATCTTTAAGGCAATGGTAGAATCCCCTATTGCAAAACTTTTACTAGACGGATTCGTATGATGAAAAGTGAGCGTGGCAGGATGAGATTCACCGCATCGAACACACTTCAATCTGCTTTTAAAAGCAACCAACCACTGTCTCCGTTTTTCAGCAAATTTCCGGTTCTTTTCCGCCTGCTTTTGTAGAAGACGCTCCCGGTTACGTTGGTAATAATCTCTGCCATAGGCGCGCACTTCTTCCACAGTTTTATAAGGCATCAGGCATCCTTCAAATGCTTACTCTCTTCATACCCTACATAATGGAAACGCGCGCTACTCTCAAGCTAGACAGGTCGAAAAGTGTGGCCACCGCCAAGAAATAAATTGGAGCGGGAGACGAGGCTCGAACTCGCGACATTCAGCTTGGAAGGCTGACGCTCTACCAACTGAGCTACTCCCGCCCGAAGCGACGTTAAAATGAAAAAAGGGGAAGTAGAAAGCAAATAGAACGCTTCGATTATCCGCCTTTCGTCTCTCTGCCTTATTCCTTTTACACTCTGGTGCAGGGGGCAGGATTTGAACCTGCGTAGGGTGTTAACCCGCCGGGTTTACAGCCCGGTGCCATTAACCGCTCGACCACCCCTGCGCAAACTTGTGCAGCGACGCCTGCTGTAAAAGAGCTGTGGAGCCGGCGGAGGGATTTGAACCCCCGACCCGCAGTTTACAAAACTGCCGCTCTACCCCTGAGCTACGCCGGCTCACTCACGGACACACCGAAGCGCCTTCCGACAAAACGCGGATGATACCAACCGCTTTGCTAAAACGCAAGCCGCCGCCGCGAAACGCTCATCCACCCTCCCTGTTAAACAAATACAAAAGATTTTTATTGACCGCTGGCGTTCATCACAGTAGGATATGGAGTGCCTGCAGGCGCGGCTATCTGTCGTAAGTGGCTGGCACGCGCTCATTCATTCTCATGTCCTTAAGATTAATAAACGACTGAAAGAGCCTTACGCACGGCAATCGCTTTTGACCATGCAGCTCATAATCAGATGGCGTTACTAGCAACTGATTAAGGCTTGCCGGTATTTGCTTTCCGTTTATTTCACCAAACAGTTTGAAGGAGAGACGTTGTGCTTATCAAGAAGATCGCCTTTCGCAGCCTGACCGCTTCGCTGCTCGTCTTTGCGTACGGGCTTGCCGTATCGACAAGCGCGCAAACGCCCACCAATCCATCATTGAATACATCGCAGCCGCCAACGGAGTTACGCCCGATGCTTGCGCAGGAAAATACCGTTGCGTCGCCCGCCGCCAAAGAAAACGAGCTTTACTGCGGCGGCTTTATCCAGTACGCGCCTTCCTACCGCAATCTGGAAATTGTCGGCGGCGAACAGGAACAGGAAAAGCGCATTTACGCAATGGGCGATATTGTTTTCATTAACTCGGGTTCGGCGGGAGGCGTGCGCGTCGGCGAGGAATTTTCCGTGATTCGTCCGCGCGGGCAATTCACGACGAAGCTCTCAAACAAAAAGGGGCTTCTCGGCGTTTACACGCAAGAGATTGGACGCTTGCGCGTGACGGATGTAAAAGAGCGCGTTTCCGTCGCGCGGGTCGTCGCATCGTGTGAAGCGATTTTGCTCGGCGATTTATTACGCTCCGCGACGCAACGCGTGTCGCCTGTCAAGCGTGAGGAAACGACGTTTGACCGGTTCCGCGATCCGAACGGCAAGCAAACAGGCCGCCTTATACTCGCGCGCGACGGGCGCGAAGTCGTATCCTCGAATCAAGTCGTCTTTATAGACCTAGGCACAGAGGACAACGTCAAGCAGGGCGATCTCTTTACCGTTTACCGTCCGGCAGGCACGGGCAACATCACGCGCTTTCGTGACAAAGAAGAAATAACGGCGGCGAGCGGCGGCTTCGAGAGCGACCGTTTCAAAGGCGGCAAATTTTCCAATCAGGCACAGCGCGTCAAAGACCCGAACAACACAGGCATCTACGGCCCGACTGTCAATACGCCGGAAGTAAAAAGCCGTCGCCCGCCCGTTCCGCGCAAAGTCGTCGGCGAACTCGTCATCATAGGCGTGCAGCAACGCACCGCCACAGCCGTCATCACACGCGTCGCGCAGGAAGTCCACACAGGAGACTTCGTGGAGTTGCAATAAGAATAAATTGCGTTGATTGATTTATGGTTGTTCGGGTAATTGCCAAACGCGCAGATTAGCGTTGCAGTTGCTCGTCACGCTGATACTTCATCGACTTCAGGCTTCGGCACGCGTCCTGTTTCAACGGCGCGTGCCGCTTCATTTTCCGCCGCCGTGCGCTTCGTTACGACTTCGTAAAAGCTGCGAAAGTATTCGTACATCGAGACGCACGCCGACAGAACTACGACCCACAGCATCGCGCGTCCCATCGAATAAAGCAGCACTTGCCAATCCACCGTCGTGACGACACCGTGTCCGAAAAAATGGCGCAACGCGGCACGCAATTCCGGCACAGTCCAGAACTGAATCGCCGGAAACGCGCGTCCGAAATTTCTCACCGGCGGCGCGCCCTTTGCGCTCGAAACGATCAGCAGCGCAACGGCTGCGACCTGCGCCAGCATCTTCAATTTCCCTACCTTCGAGGCTGCGATTATTATTCCATCCGCCGCCGCAATCGAACGCAAGCCGGACACCGCGAATTCACGCCCGACGATAATCACGACCGCCCACGCGGGCGCTAATCTGTTTTCGACAAGCGAAATCAACGCGGCTGAAATTAATAATTTGTCGGCAATCGGATCGAGAAGTTTGCCTAAGCGTGAGACTTGATCGCGTCGTCGCGCGATTTGCCCGTCGAGAAAATCCGTGAACGCGGCAGCGAGGAAAATTGCGACGCCGACGATGTGGCGCTGCACGCCGAGCCATTCTTCGGAGAACGGCGTGAGCAGCACGACGACCAAGAGCGGCACGACGAAAATGCGCGACAGCGTCAGTGAGTTCGGAAGATTCACGCCCTTCGATTGCCTCTCAAAAACCGGCGCATAAAATTCGCTTCGATTGATTCAACGATTGATTCGCTCGCCGCAATGAACGGTAAAAAATAGTAACTGCGACGAAGTTTATGGCTCGCCCGCGAAGAGTGTCAAGGTAACTTTTCGTTACAACTCTGCCTTGCTTGCGGCCTCGCGCAACACTCGGTTACAATAAAGGATTCTGCGCATCGCACGACTCCCGACAGTAGCACCATGCGCGAATCTCGCAAGCGTCGCGCGCGAGTATTTTACAGCACTTATGGCAATTGATCGCATCACGGTGCGCGGCGCGCGCCAGCACAATCTCAAAGACATCGACGTAGAAATTCCGCGTGACCGCTTGACCGTCATCACGGGTCTTTCCGGCTCCGGCAAATCATCGCTGGCCTTCGACACAATTTATGCCGAAGGCCAGCGTCGCTACGTCGAATCGCTCTCGGCCTACGCGCGTCAATTCCTAGACCAACTCGAAAAGCCGGACGTTGATTCCATCGAAGGACTTTCGCCCGCCATTTCCATCGAACAAAAAACCGTTTCGCGCAGCCCGCGCTCGACCGTCGGCACGGTCACGGAAGTTTACGATTACCTGCGCCTTCTCTTTTCATCTATCGGCCAGCCGCACTGTCATATTTGCAATGCTCCGATCACACGGCAAAGCGTCGAACAGATTGTGCTGAATGTGCTCGCTCTGCCCGAAGGCGAGCGCGTAATGATTCTCGCTCCCGTCGTGCGCGGGCGCAAAGGCGAATTCAAAAAGGAACTCGAAAAGCTCGCCAAAGACGGTTTCCTGCGCGCGCGCGTTGACAATGAAATGCTTTCGCTCGACGAAGAAATCAAGCTCGACAAACGACGCAATCACACCATCGAAGCCGTCGTTGATCGCCTGCTCATCAAGCCCGGCATCAACGAACGTCTCACGGAATCCGTCCGCACCGCTTTGAAACTCACGGGCGGCGCAGTGCTCGTCGCCGTTTTCGACGGCGACGAAAAACTTTATTCGGGACGCATGGCCTGCGTGAACTGCGGCATCAACATCGCGCCGCTCGAACCGCGCAGCTTTTCTTTTAACTCAGCTTATGGCGCGTGCAAACGCTGTCATGGCCTCGGCACGGTTTTAGAAGTCGATCCGGCGAAGCTGATCCCGGACGCGACAGAGCACGCCGACAAAATTCAGTTCATGGGCGCGAACGACAAGCAAGGCTCTGCTTACTTAAAAAGCGCGCTCGCCGCCGTCATCGAACATTTCAAAGCAGATGCAAAAACGAGTTTCTCCGGTCTGCCGAAGCAAGTGCGCGATGCTTTCTTTCACGGCCTCGACGGTCAAATAACTTTTCGACAGGGAAACTACACATACCAGAGTGATTGGAAGGGCGCTGTCCGACACTTGCGCGAACGCATGAACGAAGCGCCGTCTGAAAAAGTGCGCCTCGCCCTCGAAGAACTCGTTTCGCCCGTCACCTGTCCAGATTGTCTGGGACGCCGTTTGCAGCCCGAATCCATCGCCGTCCGCGTCGGCAATTTGAGCATCGCCGATTACGTCGAACTGCCCATCGAAGACGCCGTCGCATCCTTCGATAAAATCAAACTCGGTGAACGCGAAGCACAAATCGCCGGACTCGTTCTGCGAGAGATTCAAGACCGCCTGCGCTTTCTCGCCAAAGTCGGACTCGGTTATTTAACGCTTGACCGCGCTTCGGCAACGCTCTCCGGCGGCGAAGGCCAGCGCATACGCCTCGCCACACAAATCGGCTCGCAACTGCGCGGCGTGCTTTATGTTTTAGACGAACCGTCAATCGGACTGCATCCGCGCGACAATCAAAAATTATTAGAGACGCTCACCGCCCTGCGTGACTTAGGCAACACAGTTCTCGTCGTCGAACACGATGAAGAAACCATTCGCCGCGCCGATTACGTCGTTGACTTAGGCCCCGGCGCAGGCACGCACGGCGGAGAACTCGTCGCCTGCGGCACGCCCGAAGAAATCAGTTGCAATCCTAACTCCGTGACAGGCCTTTACATCTGCGGCGCAAACAGCATCGCCGTGCCCGCCGAACGACGCCGCGCAAACGGCAAAGCGATTACCATTCGCGGCGCACGCGAACACAATCTGAAAGACATCGACGCGACATTTCCGCTCGGCCTCTTGACTGTCGTAACGGGCGTTTCCGGCAGCGGCAAATCCACGCTTGTTGACGACATACTTTATCGCGCGCTCGCGCGCCATCTCTACGGCTCGCTCACGGAACCCGGCGCGTACACGACCATCGAAGGTCTCGAACACATTGATAAGGTTATCGAAATAGATCAATCGCCCATCGGACGCACGCCGCGCTCGAACCCCGCGACCTACACGGGACTCTTCACGCCGATCCGCGAACTCTATTCGATGCTGCCCGAATCCCGCGAGCGCGGCTACAAGCCCGGACGCTTTTCCTTCAACGTCAAAGGCGGACGCTGCGAAGCCTGCGAAGGCGACGGCATGAAACGCATTGAAATGAATTTTCTGCCCGATGTTTACGTGCTCTGCGATGTCTGTCGCGGCGCGCGCTACAACCGCGAAACTCTGTCCGTCAAGTACAAAGGCAACTCCATCGCCGAACTTCTCGATGCCACCGTCGAAGAAGCCTTGCCGCTTCTCGAAAACATTCCGCAGATCAAACCGAAGCTGCAAACCTTGCTCGATGTCGGACTCGGCTACATCAAACTCGGTCAATCCGCGACGACGCTTTCCGGCGGCGAAGCACAACGCATCAAACTCGCCAAAGAACTCTCGAAACGCGCCACAGGCCGCACCATTTACATTCTCGATGAACCGACCACCGGCCTGCACTTCGCGGACGTACACAAACTCCTAGACGTGCTCCAACGCCTCGTCTCCCTCGGCAACACCGTCCTCGTCATCGAGCACAATCTAGACGTGATAAAAAGCGCCGACCACATCCTAGACCTCGGCCCCGAAGGTGGCGCACACGGCGGACGCCTCGTCGCCGCAGGCACGCCTGAGGAAGTCGCCCGCGTCAAAAAATCCTACACCGGCCAAGCACTCCGCCCGCTTCTCAACGGTCACGTCGCACCACGCCGCGAACGCTCAAAGAAGATCGCGTGATATAATTATTACGAGCCTGTTAATCCAATAACTTCACGTCATTGAAAGTCAAAATTCATCTCACAGAAAGGGCAGAAATGGCACGTAAAATTAACTCTAAAAATAATGGTAATTCTAGGAAACCACGATCTGTACCAAGACCACGCCTTTTTCCTGCTGTGAGTCTTGAGGAAGCCCTCAAGATTCCATATGCCATAAAAGAAAAGAACGGGGGTAACCCTTGGGCGACAGATCAGGTTGCTAATGCAGTTGGATTAAAGGTTAAGAACACAGACTTCTTTTATCTAGCAGGTTCAGCAGTTAGTTACGGAATCACTCTAGGTGGATGGAAAGCAGATAAAATTGAAATTACAGAACTTGGCAAAGAGATCGTTTACGCTCCCGATTCTACTGCTGAAAAAATAAAGAAAATAGAAGCCTTCTTAAAAATAGAGGTTTTCAGAAAAGTTCTTGATCATTATAAAGGCAGCAACTTACCTGAGATGAAATATCTCGGTAATACTCTTGAGCGCGATTTTGAACTTCCACCTGAAACTCATGAAGAATTCTCCAAGCAGTTTCGTAAGAATTGCGAATATATAGGAATAGAGTCAGGATTTACGACTTCTATACATGACGGGCAAGGCGCTAATGATCAAGTCCAACAAGACATTTTATTAGCAACTCCAACTACGGTTACTTTAGCAGAACCACCCAAAGGTTCAAATTTAACTGCCTTCGTAATAATGCCATTCGGCGAGCGAGATAAGATTCATCCAAGTGGCTTCTTCCAAGAAGTTCTACGAAGTCTAATTACACCGGCAGCAAGGGATGCAGGCTTTGCAGTGAAAACGGCTAATAGACACGGTAGTGATGTAATTCAGTCAACGATCATAAACGATCTTTTGGAGGCTGATTTAGTAATAGCTGACTTAACGGAACATAATCCAAATGTTCTGTTTGAGCTAGGAGTACGCATGGCAAATGATTTGCCAGTTGCGTTGATAAAAGCCAGCGATACGGGGCAGATTTTTGATGTGGATAATCTGTTGCGCGTGTACCCATACAGTAGCAATTTATGGGCATCAACTATCGAAAAAGACCTTCCTAATATTAGAGATCACATAAAAGGCACTTGGGACACCCGACAAAATGAAAACACTTATATGAAAATCCTCCGGCGCGGCGCGGTTGTGACCGCTTCGCCTTTATCTGACACGCTTCCGAAGATTGCCAGAAAATAAACTGTGTCAATTTACGATGACGATGTACGCCCGCTCTGTTTGGAGAAAGTCCAGACGTATCCGCTTGCGTCGCGTTCGAGCAAGGTCACGGTCAAAGATTTCGCGCGGCCTGTTGCGGAAGATTCGGGCTTGCGTGATTTTCTCGATTCGCTGCCGAACATTCTCGCCGTTCAATCCTTACGCGAAATAGCCGCGCACATTCGCCGCGCGAAAGAACTACGCAAACCAATCGTCTGGGGCATCGGCGGCCACGTCGTGAAGACGGGACTCGCGCCTTTGATGATTGATTTAATGCGGCGCGGGTTTGTGACGGGCATCGCGGCGAATGGTTCCGTGCTGGTGCATGATGTGGAAATCGCGCTCGCCGGTTCGACTTCCGAAGACGTTGACGCCACGCTCGGCAAAGGCGCATTCGGCGGCGCGGAAGAAACAAGCAGGCTCTTGAATGATGCTGCGCGTGAAGGCGCGCGTGACGGAATCGGTTTGGGCGAAGCGACGGGGCGCGCGCTTCTTTCGCAGAATCCGCCGCACGCTGAAAGTTCTCTGCTCTGCGCGGCGTACAAAGCGCGCGTGCCATTCACCGCGCACGTTGCCATCGGCACGGACATCGCACACTTTCACCAAACGGCAAACGGCGCTCATTTAGGCGCAACGACGCACACGGATTTTCGCTTGCTCGCAGAACTCGTGCGGCGTATGAACGGCGGCGGAGTTTACTTGAACGTCGGCTCGGCTGTGATACTGCCGGAAGTCTTCTTGAAAGCCGTCACGCTTGTGCGCAACATCGGATTTCCCCTCGCTGATTTCACGACCGCCAACTTCGATTTCATTCAAGCCTATCGCCCGCTGACAAACGTCGTGCGCCGTCCCGTCGCAGGCGGCGCAGGTCGCGGCTACTCCATCACAGGCCATCACGAATTGATGATCCCACTCCTCGCCGCCGCCATCCTTTGCGGCGATTGAGGCAATGCCTTTTACAGAATCTGCTCGATAAAAGATTACCGGCAAAAGATACTTGCGGCAAAGCAAAAGCCCGTGCCGGATGCTTTCAAAATTCATCCGGCACGGGCTTCGTTGCTTGTGGTGACAGCGCCTGCGCGCTATGGCTGTGGCGGTGTGTCTTGGTTCTCTGCGTCGCGCGGCTTGCTCTCGAACAGTTGCGGGAATTTAGTGCGCATCTGCGGAGTAATGCGAAAGCCCGCGTCCTCGAAGGCTTCGCCGAACTCGTTGCGCTCGCCGCCGGGATGATTTATGTGGCAGACCAAACATTTGCCGCGCAAGTCTGGCTTCGAGTACGGGTCTTTGTTATAGCGATCCATAAACGCTGGCTTCATGAGCGTCGCGGGTCGCGCGGCATACAGCACGCTCGCCGTCGCAGTCAGCGCAAGCAACAACGCAACAATTTTCACTCTATGCTTCATTCTATTTCCCTAAAAAACGTAAGCCACTGATCCTGTGAAGCCGTTACGCCCGTAATCTATGTGCGGCAGCGGACTCACTCCGAAAAGCGTTTCACCGACGCCCGCAAAGGCGCGCGGCACAGGCCCGTATGTGTGATTAAACAAATAGTTAGTCTTGAGAATAACGCTCGAAGAAGGCGCTAGATTCAAGCCGATTGTCGTGCGCGAGCGATTGAGATAAAAGTTCGGAATCGTGCGATCGAGCCGCACCGCTTCGTAACGCACGACGGGCGCGATATAGCCGCCTTCGTCCAACTTCGCGGCGATGAAACGCGGCCTGAATCTATATGTGCCTTCGACGTAAAAACCATCCTGTCCGGGAGAACGCTGCGCGACGAATTCCGCAAGCTCTGTGATGCTGTCCGGGTCATTCAAGTTGGCAACGGGTGGCGGCGGACTTCTGCGAGCGATACCGCCGCCGACGATGTTCGAGCGCCCGTATTCGCCGTTGATGGTCAATGCACCGCGATTATAAGAGCCGTCGAGAAAGAGAATGGTGGCGGACTGCGGCGCTTCGCCGAACTTATTGAACTTGCCGTTATAAACGGACGCACCGAATTCCAAACCCGCGACGGGCGAGAGTCCCAAACGCCCGACGAAAGCTTTGTTGCGGTTCTGGTCTTGGAAAGCAATTGCGCCCGGCTCTGCGGCGGATGATTGCCCGAGCAAGCGCGAGAACGGCGTCGGCTCGTCGTCGTCATTGACGCCGTGCATTCCGTTGACGAGATCGGCTTCGTAGCTAAATTTCATTTTGCGCGGCAGCTTGAAACGCCCGCGTATGCCGATGCCCGTGTCTCTGTAAGCCGTCGGGACGATGAATTGATTGATGAGCGGGCGAATCGTCGTTAAGTTCAAATACGAATCGTGATAGACGTTAAAGCGCCCGATGGCAGGCACGATAATGCCCCCGCGCAGAGCGAATTCCGGGCGCGCCTTCCATTCGACATAAGCCTGCTCGACATCTATTTCCTTCGAGCCGAATTCATACTCGATCTCCGAATTGAAAATTATATTCTGCTTCTCCGCGAGCACTGCGGCGATGCCTAAGACAAGGCGCGTGTTTTGAAACGTGGGCGTGCCACCGCCATCCGCGCGCTCGCTGATCGAAGATTGCCGAAACTGGAAATCGCCGTAGCCGCCAATCGTCAAGCGATCCGTCCGCAACAGATTCCCCGCGCCTGACAAATCCCCGCCCTGCGCCTTCGTCGCCACAGCGATGCGCCGATTCTCCGGTGCAGCCGTTGATTGCGGGCTTATCTGCGCTTGCGTCGCCGCGTTTCGTTGCGCCGTCGCGCTTGCCTCGTTCGTTTTGTCATTGTCCGGTAAAGCGTCCGTGACGGGCGCTTGCGAAGCTTGCGCGGCGACGGAGTTGCGATTCTTCAAATCCTTTTCGACAACCGAACGCAGGCGATTGAGTTCGGCGCGCAACAATTCCACTTCGCTCTGCAATCGCTCGACCTCCTTTTGCCCTGTGGCCTGCCGCTGCCCACTGCCAATTGTTGCAGAGACACTTTGATCGACAGCGGGCGCGATATTCTCCGCAACAGCGGGCGGCGTTTGCGCGTAGCTCGATGCGCCGCCGAAGATAACCATCAATAAACAAATGGCTCGTACTGCCTTCATTAAACCGACTCCTCAATAATTTAATAGAAATTGAAATTAAATTTCAATTTCAACAAGAGCAGGCACATTAATCGAAAGTCAAAATGCTGTCAAGCCGCCAACGCCACACTCGTTGCGCTTCGCGCGCGCGAGCGTTTATAATTCGCGCTCACTAATTTTTGAAATTTATATCTTGCGCTAATCTGCCTTAAGCGCGGGAAGCAAGGAACAAACGAACACAGATGGACGCACAAAAGCTGGAACATTTTCGCTCGATGCTGACCAAACAATTAACGGAGCGCACGGAGAAGGTGCGCAAAGATCAGGCGAACGCGCTCGAATACATTGCGGCAGACGACGGCGTGAAGGACAGCGTTGACATGTCGCTTTCAGACCACAATCAGGAACTCGCCTTTCGTCTCGGCGAACGCGATTCGCAGATGGTCGCCGACATAGATCAAGCGCTCTTGAGAATAGACGAAGGCGATTACGGCACATGCGCGCGCTGCGGCAAACCCATCGACGAACGCCGCCTCGAAGCCATGCCCACCGCACGCTACGACGCGCAATGCCAGACCGCCATCGAAGCCAACGACGGCACAGACGAAGAAATTTCGACACTGTAAAAGCAGATGTCGGATGCTGGATGTTAGATGTCAGCCAACGCAGGCATTTGATATTTAACGGATAACATTTGAGTTTAGCGATCTTCTACAACAGTTCCTTGATGATATACGATCTTCCAACCTTGGGCTGTTCGTCGCCAGATTGTTGACCGGCGAGTAACGCGAGCACCTTGCATCAGGGTATAGGTGAGAAGGTAGTTGTCAGCCGCAATCTCAAGGCAATAAAAGTCACGAGTCTGCCACTTGTCTTCAGTTGGGCTTGCGTGGCGTTTCTCCAGTTCATCCAAAACATACTGTCGGCTGTAGCGCCGACCAGAAGCACCGACTTCCCAAAACGTGGCTTCCGTCATGTTCTCAAAGTCGGCGCGCGTTGTTCCGAACTCTGGACGATGGAATATCGGCTCACGTCGTATAAGTTCTTTCAGAACATCCAATATCTCCGGGTCTGTAACTAGATTCGGTTCCATGTTCGCTGAGTGGCTTTCATGCTTTCGGGTGCGTCTTGTCGTAAACCTCGATCAATTTTTCCATCGAAACATGTGTGTAGATTTGCGTGGTAGAGAGGCGCGCGTGCCCTAAGAGTTCCTGTATGTCGCGTAAATCCGCGCCGCCGTCGAGGAGATGCGTGGCGAACGAGTGGCGCAAGGAGTGCGGGCTGATGTTGTGTATGCCTGCGCATTCGATGATGTATTTATCGACCATGCGCCCGACGGAGCGCGTGGTGATGCGCGTGCCTTGATAATTCAGGAAGACCGCGTTCGAGTCGCGTTCGGCGAGCGGCGCGTGCTGCAAAAAACCGTTCCTCACAGATAAATAAAGCATGAGCGCGTGAAGCGCCGGATCGCCGAACGGCACGATGCGTTCCTTGCGCCGCTTGCCGGAGAGACGCACCATCTTGTTCTTAAAATCAATGTGATTCAAATCGAGTTTGACGAGTTCGGCGACGCGCGCTCCCGTGCCGTAAAGAACTTCCAGAATGGCGCGATCACGCTTGCCTAAATCCGTTTCGATGTCCGGCGTTTCGATAAAGCGGATTGTTTCTTCGATGGAGAGATGATTCGGCAGTTTCTTTTCGAGGCGCGGCGTCGCCACCATTCGCGCAGGATTATTTTCGACGACGCCTTCACGAACGAGAAATTGAAAAAAGGTGCGCAGGGCAGCGAGCTTTCGCGCGACGGATGTTTTCTTTTTCTGCGCCGTGTGCAGTGACGACAGCCACTCGCGGATCGTGATGTGGTCGATCTGCTTTATATCTATGTCGCGCCGCACATTTGCCTTCTCATCGAGCGGCGCAAGATGATCGTAAAACTGTCCGAGGTCGCTCGCGTAATTACGCAGCGTGTGCTCGCTCACATTACGCTCGTAACGCAGGTGCTCGAAAAATTGTGCGAGTAGTTTGTCGATCATAACAGGCAGCGTTAATACAACTCTTTGCTGTGCTCGTCAATTCCCAAACCGGAAATCTTCAGAAGGTAAAGACAACACTCTCGATAATCGCCGTCGGCAGGAGACCATCTGTTGACAAGGTGATAGCAACCTTGCCTGTAGCCTTCAAGAATCCAACTCGCTCCATCAGCGCCCAGTACGCTGTCTTCTATCGGCATTCGCCAGAAGCAAGCTTGCGCAACACGCCGCGCAAATTCATCCCACTCGCTTTTAGTGAGAGGCCGTATCCGATTAACAATCAACTTACCGTGATTATAGCCACCAGCGCCATTAAGTTCCTTTACGATTAACATTCGCTTGTCGCCCAAACGTTCAATGCGAATTACTACAGGATGATGAAAAGTGCGCATCCATAAAAAGCGGTAGCTTTCATCTTCGGCATTAGAAGACATAAGCGCCGGTTCGCTCATTGCCGCCAAGTGTTTTGTATAGAGATCGACTATAAGTTCGTTCTGCTCTTGTTTATCGCAAAAGTCGTATGGCGAGATTCTTTCCACAGGAGCAGAACTCATCGCATCTAACTTCGTGGATGCTCCGGGAAAGCACGAGTCGGCAATTGGTACAGGCAGTTTTTCGATGGATGGTGTGCGATAAGCGATCCAGAACATACTAACGATGATGCCGACAGCAAAAGTAAGGGTGGCAATGATAAGTTTAATCGTCACTCGTTGCATATCGGTATCACCTCGCTAAATCTGCACGCCGTTCTGTCCTCTTAGACACCGCGTGGCAAAGAATGTTCCGTTATCTTTTATTGTCAGCCCTTCGGCGTGTAATAGCCTTTGCGCGCGCGGACGCGCAAGTTCGCGCGGGCGGGGACACGTAGGGAGATAACGCGGAAACGTCCGTCGCGTGCGTCGTCGTTCGGGTAATAACTAAGAACATATTGCTGCGCGAGGTCGGCGGCGATTTGCGCGAAGGCGGCGTCGAGTTCGCTCGTCGCTTTGGGCGCATAAACCGCGCCGCCGGTTTGCGAAGTGAATTGCTCCATGCGTCGTTCGGCGACGAGGTCGCGCAAATTGGCGTTTTCGATGCGGCCTGTTTGCACAACATAAATCTGGCAGTCGGCGGCTTGAGCGCGGCGCAGAACTTCATTGAAATCTTCAAAATGGCGGCTCGCTGTTTCCACGCCGTCCGAAACGATAACGATAACTTTGCGTCCCTGTTGCGGGCGCAGATATTCGGCGGCTTTGACAATCGCGTCAAAGAGCGGAGTCGCGCCCTGCGGCTTGCCGAAGTTCTCGATGGTGCGCGCGAGCTTCTGCACGTCATTTGTTAAGGGCTGATCGAGCGAGTTGTCGGTTTCAGTCGTGACGGAATAAATCGCGGCTTCATCAACCGGGCGCATGACTTGGCGAAAGAAACGCACGGCAGCCTTCTTCTCGAATTCACGCGCTTCCCGCAAACTTTGACTGTTATCGAAAAGCATCGCCATGCGAACGGGCGTGTCCGCGCGGCTCAGTTCGGTGACGGGCTTCGGTTGTCCGTCGATGCGCAACTCGAAATCTTCTAGCTTGAGATCGGCGACGGCCTTGCCTGTGTTATCAACGATGGACGCGGGAATCGTGACAAGGTTCGAGTTGATGCGAATCACGTCTTCCGGGTCAACTTCCACAGGCTCGGAACTGTTGCCGGAGGCAGGCGGCGCGCTGCTCTTGTTCGGTGGAACGGTGGATGTCACCGGCACGTTGATTGCGGGAGTTTGCGTTGAAGCGGCGGGCGCAGGCGCGTTTGTCGTTATGGGAGCAGGCGGAGTCGCATCCGGCGTCGGCATTGTCGCGGCGCGGCGCGGGCGTTCGGCAGTATTAGTAATAGGGGGGCGCGACGGCGTTTGCTTTGCGGGAGTCGCGGTGGTGCGTCGTCCCGATTGAGCAAAGATAAATGCGGGCGCAAACAATGCGTAAACGAGCCATGCAAAACAGAGCAGGAGGCAGATAGCAGCGTGCCATTCTTTTCTAACAACAAAAGACTTTCGCCGGATCAAACGGCGGCGGCGAGCGGCGGCGCGTTGTTCGTAAGATGAAGTGTGTCGAGCCAGATGTTCCATTCCTTTAATGCGAGTTCGACTTGTAGTTGGCGGCGTTCGCGCTTGCGTCGTATGCGTCGCCTGTGTTCTTCGGCGAGCGGTTCGAGCAGCGCGAAGGTAATATTAACGGGCTGGTAATTATTCGTCGCGGCGCTTGAAACGTAACGCGCGAGCGCGCCGACGGCGCTGACGGGCGGCGCTTCGACAAGCTCTTGATTAAGGGCGAAGCGCGCGGCATTGATTCCC
Organism: Pyrinomonadaceae bacterium; assembly: GCA_051000345.1. Lineage (GTDB taxonomy): Bacteria > Acidobacteriota > Blastocatellia > Pyrinomonadales > Pyrinomonadaceae > JBHENC01. Next base: position 15,366 of record JBPCOJ010000027.1, read on the forward strand.
GCCAGCCAACCCGTCGCAACGGATTCGACGTAGCCTTCGACGCCGCTGATTTGCCCCGCGAAAAAAACGTGCGGGCGTTCTCGCATTTGCATCGTCGCACGGAGCACGCGCGGCGCGCGAATGTAAGTATTACGATGAATCTGCCCGTACTGCAAGAACTCCGCTTCTTCGAGGCCGGGAATGGTTCGCAGCACGCGCGCCTGCTCCGCGTATCGTAGATGGTTCTGAAAGCCTACGAGGTTGTAAGCGTCCGCCATTAAGGTTTCCTGACGCAGTTGAACGGCGGCGTAAGGCTGTCGTCCCGTGCGCGGATCAACGAGGCCGACGGGCTTCATAGGCCCGTAGCGCAAAGTGTCCACGCCGCGCCGCGCGAGTTCTTCAATCGGCAAACACGCCTCGAAATATTTCGTTTCTTCAAAGCGATGCAGCGGAACGCTTTTGGCACCCACGAGCGTTTCATAAAAGAGCGCGTACTGATCTTCGTCGAACGGGCAGTTTAGATAATCATCGCCGCCTTTACCATAACGCGCGGCGCGAAAAGCGATTGCTTCATTCACCGAATCGGCGGCGACAATCGGCGCAATGGCATCGTAAAAATAAAGCTGGTCGTCGCCCGTCAAGCGCATGATTTCGGCGGTCAAGGCGTCGGAGCATAAAGGCCCGGCGGCGATAATCGTGATCGCATCGTCAGGAATTTGCGTTGCTTCTTCGCGTATCAGCGTGATGTTCGGATGCGCTTCGATGCGTTCGGTGATGAGGGCGGCAAACTTGTGGCGGTCAACGGCGAGCGCGGCTCCGGCTGGCACGCGCGTCTCGGTTGCCGCTTCCATGACAAGCGATCCGGCGCGGCGCAATTCTTCCTTCAAGAGATACGGCGCGGTTCCCGGCTCGTCGGATTTGAGCGAATTGGAACACACGATTTCAGCGAGCTTATCCGTGCGGTGCGCGGGCGTCGAACGCACGGGGCGCATTTCGTAAAGCCGCACACGCGCGCGCGCGTTGGCCGCTTGCCAAGCCGCTTCGACTCCGGCGAATCCGCCGCCGATAACAATAATTTCATTCATAAATATTGGATGCAGCGCCTACGGTTTCTGCGGTGGCGCGGTGTCTGCGTTTGGCGCGGTGATATTGTAATCCTTGAATTCCGTTTTCGCGCGCCGGTAATCGCTGAACTCTTGCGTGACGTTCACGTTGAAACCCTTAAACAATAAAACTCTGGCGGAAACATTGGCCTGCGAAAAGCGTGGCAGCCAGACGCCGTCCGTCGAGACGCGCGCTTGCTCGAAGGTGAAGGTTGCGCCGGGACGAATGGACGCGAGCAGGCCGCCGCCGACTTTAATGCCTTCGGCGAATCTCGCTTCAAAGCGCATGATCTCTTTGTCGGCTGGATCAATCCACGCGACGCCGTTTAGCTTGGCGACGATTGATTCCGTGCGGTTCGTTGGACGAAAGCCGGGACGCGGGCGCACGTCGAAGACGACGGCCTCTCGATCCTGAAAACGCTCGCGGCGCGGCGAGACGAATTCACAGATACGCACAAAGTCCGCGACCTTCAAATCGTCATCGTCGTCCTTTTTCTTTTTCGCTGTGCCGTTCTTTTCCGCTTCGAGTTTTTTCTGTTCCCGCTTTCCGCGCGCTTCTTCATACTTGGCGACTTGCTCCTGAATTTGTTTGTCTTGCTTGGCGGCGCGTTCAGGCGAGAGCGGCACGCCGTTTTCGCTTATCAAACGCGAGAAGCCGCCGCCGCCCTGAAGACGAACGATCTCGACAATCTTCACTGTCGTCTTCGTTTCTTCGCCGCGATCATTGATTTCACGCTCGGTTCGCTTTTCCGTATACGAGTAATCGGCGACGCGCTCGTCTATTTTTTCCTGATTTTTTTCGACTTCGCGTAGGAGCGCAGGAATGTCTAAAGCTTCGGCAGTCGGCGGATCGAAAACGGCGTCGGCGATGTTCGTATTGTAACGCGCGGCTTGCAGCGTGAGATTGCGCGGCGCGGTGTCCTTCACCGCGATTTGAAGACGATGCGGCTCAAGCGTGCCGTTACCTTCGGCGCGATAATCGCTGAAACTCATTTCCGTGTGGCGCGCGTCGTCGTAGATTTTCAGAAGCAGTTTGCTTGCCGCACTGAAGTAGTAACGCAGGCGCGCGCCTTCGCGTGTCGAGAATTCGACGACGTAGGCGGGGTCATTCGCCGTGCGGTCAAGCGTGACGGTGCGTGCGAGTATGTTCAGTTTTTTGTAGTCGATTAAATGACTCGCCGAGAGCGCCGCTTGAAGTTTAGCCGCACCCGCTTCCGCGCCCGTGAGCGTGCGCGAAAGACCGCTTGCGTCGCGCATCCAAGCCGAGCGCGCGTTGGCCGCCGCGCTCATTTTCCCGCTCTCGCTTGTCGCCGAATTCATCGAATCCATGCGCGCGGCGGCGGGCGCTTTCTGCCGCACTTCCCACACAACGCTCCCATTTTCGGCGGGCGCGCTCGTCCATTCGTAGGTTGTGTCCCTGATCGCCATCAAGCGTTTTTTGCCGCCCGTCGCCTTCAAATAATCGCTGACGATTTTTTCGGGCGCGGGCAATCGCTGCGCGCGCGCGCTGCTCGTGCTTTTCTGCGCGTGAACAAAGATCGATGCGCAAGCGAACGCGAAGACGACGGCGCAGAGTTGCAGAACACAGAGATTTGTGTGAAGGCTCGACGGGCGCAGAGGAAACGGTATGCGCGGAAGTTTAGCGTGAGTTTTAATCATTGTGAAACAGAGAGAAGTTAAAAGCCGGACGTTAAAAGCCGTACAGGGTTGCCGGTTAAAATCTAGAAACTAACATCCGACATCTAAAAGCTGACATCTGTTTAAGAAGGCTGCCCTTCGGTTGTCTTTGAAGCGTCGGGCGGTTGCGGCACATCGGAATCCATTGCTTCGGCGGATTCCTCTTCGATTTCCGGCGCTTCGTTCGGCACCCGATTAACTCGCTCGCGTGCTTCGGCGCGTGCTGCGCCCGTCGTTCCATCCGGTGAATTATTCTCTTTTTCCATGCTGATTCTCCTTAAGTCCCTGAGCGCTTGTAATCAATAAATACGCGGGCAGGGACAAGCCGCTGCACCTACAATTACTCTAATTTTGTTTAGCGTCCCTTAGCCGTTTTGCCGGAGTTACGAGCAGGCCGTTTCGCGGCGGGAACTTTTTTACTCGCACTCTTTTTAGCAACACTCTTTTTGGCGACGCTTTTCTTGGCAGCGCTTTTCTTGGCAACGCTCTTTTTAGCTGCGCCCGCTTTGCTGCCGCCTGTTTTCTTTGCGGCGGTTTTCTTCGCAGCTTTCTTAGCACTCTTTTTCGCGCCGCTCTGTGTCGGCTTGGCGGCTGATTTCTTGGCGGCTGTTTTCGGCGCGGTCTTCGTGGCGATCTTTGCAACAATGGGCGCAGCGTTTTTTTCGTCTTTCTTCGCTTGCTTGGCCTTCTTCTTGGCTACTTTCTCGCGCACGTCGGACATTAATTGCTGTATGCGTTCGGCCTCTGTTTGCGGCGCGGCGTGTTCCGTTTCGCCTTCGCGTATGCGGCGTTCTTCCTCTTGGCGGGCGAAGTGGTCGTGCTCTTCCTCGCTCATCTGCATGTGGTGCTGCTGAAACTCGAATTCGTTGAGATGGTCGCCGCCGATCTTGTAGTTCGGCTGGTTGCGTGTGGCATCTTTCGGCATATTTTTCGTATCCCTTTCTGCGGCGAAGAAGCGCTTGCTTGACAGCGCAAGCGACCGCTTCGTATATTAGTTTGCCAATTCAAAGAAGCCACCTTAGCTCAGTTGGTAGAGCAACGGTTTCGTAAACCGTAGGTCTGGAGTTCGAGTCTCCAAGGTGGCTCCAATTTTTGCCGTATAACTATTTATCAGTTATACGGCAAACTTCTTTGCGGTTCAATCCATATCATCGCACACAAACGAAAGCGTCCGGCAACTTAATGTTACCGGACGCCTTCATGCTCGCTTGATGGACGATTGTCGCGCTTCAGTTTTTACGCGCTGACGGCTGCGCCGGTGGTGGGTGCGGCTGGCTTCACGTCCTTTTTGTTTTCCTTAAGGTGCTTGTGCAAAAGGTCTGCAACGTGTTGTTCGTGTTTGGCAATCTCGACTTCCATTTCATCGAAGATGGCGGCGGTCGCGGGGTCTGTCAAAGAGTTGCGCAGATTGTTCGTATCGACGACGCCTGTTTGCAGATCGCCGAGCGCGCGCTGCATAACGGACGTATCGTTGCTCGATTGCAGCCAACTCTTAACCGTCGCGTAGGCTCCGCTGCCCGCCGCTTGAAACAATTCCTTTTCGCCGAACACGGACAAACGAGCTTCGAGCAAAGCGATGTGGCGCTGCTTGGTTGCGGCGATGTCTTTGAAGGCGGCGCGGCATTCGTCGCATGAAGTCTTTTCGGCGTATTTCTCGAAGGCTCCGTGCGCGTAGCGTTCGCCGCGAATCGCCGTGTTGAGAGCGTCAACGATTTCGCTTTTTGTCGATCCGCCCCATTCCTCGCCGAGTTTCCACCACTCCGCGTTTTTGTCGTTCACATCGGGCGCATTCATGCCTTTAATCGTCAGGCCGAGCCGGTTGAGAATCGCGGCGGTGAAGATCGGCAAATCGCCGGGACGACGCGAGGTCAGCAGATTGTTGTCTGTGACAAGCGCTTCGTCCTGATAATTCGCGCCGGCGTTTTCCATGTCTTTGCGAATGGCGCGAAAGCCCGTCGCCTGTCTGCCCTTTAAGAGATCACCTTCAATCAGGACTTGCGGGCCGTGGCAAATGGCTGCGACGAGCGTGTTCTGCTTCATCGCGTCCTGCACAAAGCGCACGGTTTTCATGTTGGTACGCATGGTGTCGGGCGCTTGCCCGCCGGGAATGATGACGGCGTCGAAATCTTCGGCGAGGAAGTCGGTGGTAGTGCCGTCTGCTTCTTTGGAAACCTTGCCTTGCTTGCCCTTGTATTTTTCGTTCATGCGCGAGCCGAGCACTTTGACTTCGGCTCCGGCCTGCTGCAAGGCCGTATATGGAATTTGAAATTCCGCATCCTCAAAATTCTGCTCGATTAGAATCGCCACTCGCTTTGTCTGGTTGTTTGCGCTCATCAGATTTGCTCCTCTTGAAATGTGTTCGACGCATATGGTTTGTCACGCGTCGGGTAATTTGTGTTCAGCATCGTTGGAAGACTATCAGGCGGCAAATTTTATGCCAACTCGACGAAGCGCACCTTATACGACCAAAGCGCGACACAACGTGACTCGCGCGAGTTCAAACTCATACAGAGATACGCGCAGCGTTGTTCGCTAACGCTACTTTTTATAATCGTCAACGATTTGTTTTGTGGTGAATTAAGCGGCGGGGCGCAGCAGGCCGCGAAAGATGCCTTGCACGGCGACGCGCGAGGCGGCGAGGCGCATGGGAGCGAGTTGTGAATTGGCCGGGCGCAGTTCGATGTCGTTGCCGAGCCGACGTATGCGTTTTAGTGTCGCGCGGCTGCCGTCGATGAGCGCGACGACGATTTCGCCGTCGCGCGCTTCCGTGCGGTTCTCGATGAGCGCGATGTCGCCGTCGCAGATGTGTTCGTCGATCATTGAATTTCCTGTGACGCGCAAGGCGTAAACGTGTTCGGGGCGCACGCGTCCGAGCAGAAAGCGCGGGATGCCGATTTGTTCGACATCCTGTATCGCGTCGAGCGGCGCTCCGGCGGCGATGCGCCCGAGCAGCGGCACATCGCACAAGGCATCAATTGGCGCTTGATCTTCGCCCGGCGTTACAGCCAATTCAAAAGCGCCGTCTTCGCGGCGGCGCGAAAGCATTCCGCGTTTTTCGAGCGCGGCAATGTGTTTGGCGATGGTTCCCTTTGACGAGATGCCGAAGTGACGCGCGATCTGCGTGTAGGAAGGCTCGTAGCCGTGCCGCTCGATGAAGCGCGTGATGTAGTCGAGAATTTCTTTTTGGCGTTGCGTGCGTGGCGGCATAAGTTTGAGCGCTCCTTCGCGTGTGAGCATGAGCGTGGCGAACAATTGCGCGAAAGTTTTATCGGCGCAGCGGTTCGATAATCGATCTGCAAATTCTAAAGGCGCGCGAACCGTAGCGTCAAGCTTTATTCGCGCGCCTTTTGTGTGCGGTTAATGATTGTCTTGGATTAACGGCTCGAATAGCGGGCGAGTGTTTGCGGGAAAATACGCACTACCGAAGGCATCGTCGCCATCGTCATCTTCTGCGTGCCGGTCAGAAAATCCATCGCCTTCATGCCGTAAATGGCTTCGTTCAAATCGTTGTCGGGATTGATCGTGCCGCCTTTGACGACTGCGCCGATGAACGCGCCTTTGCTGCGCGAGTACGAAAGAATGCCCGCCTTGAGTTGCGCGTCGGTTGAAGCCGCCGCCGTGCGCCCGTAGGGGCCTGCCGCAACGCTCAATTCGCCGCCGAGTTCGACTTTGTCCTGCAGCAATCCTTTGACGGCGTCTTCGTTCATAAACAACAGCACGAAATCCGTTTTCGATGCGCCGATCTGCGCGCCGAAATCCGCGCCACCGATGTTGAAGAATCCGGGCGCGCTCCAGCCGCGCGGCAGGCGACGGCTAATCACGCCTTGTCCGCCGCGCCCGCCGACGATAAATCCTGCTTTAACGACGCCGGGAAAAACCGCGATGGCTTCGGCCTTGTCGAGCAGTTCCTTCGGAATGCCTCTTTCAGCCGTGTTCATCAATTGATTAAAAACCTTCGCCGCAGCCTGCGAGTGGCGGGCGGCATCCTTGGCACGCTTAGGGTTTTTGACAGCCATCGCCTGCGATCCGGCAGAGCGTGTCGTCCTTCTTCTCTGTGCGGTTGTCGTCGTCACCAACGCACATACTATCAACGTTGCGCAGAGAGCGCCCGTCATATTTTTTTTCAACAAAATGTTCATTCTTCTTTCTCCTCTAATTAAAACTGTTGTAATTGTTTTCGGTGCGCGCGGAGAATGGGAAGAGTAAGTTGATCCTTCGCAGGGTTTTCATTTCGGGAGTTAAATGAGCAGCGCCAATGTTCTTAAGCATATCACATCCACTGTGTTTGACCATGCGCGGGAAAAGGTGAGACGATACCGCACAAATTCAGTACGAACATTATTTTGCAAAAGGATTAATCAAATGAGCATAGACAAAGACAAAATCATTACGCAGGAAGAGGCCGGAGAGGCGGCGCCGATTGATGAAGTCGAAAGCCGCGTCGAAGCGGAAATGAAACTCATTGAAGGCCGCGCCAAAGAACGCGTCGCGCAGGGTTTGCAGGATGAAGAACTCGAACGCGAAGCGCGCAAAATGGAGACGGAAGCCGAGCGCGAATTGGAACGAGAACGCCGCAAGGATTCAAAGTAGGAATCGTCCCGCGCCGACTGCCCATAGCATTACTCAACGCTCCAAGACATGCCGCGTGCGCCGAATTTCCGCGCGCGGCTTCTCGCTTCAGCGCGTGGATTTTTGCTTTACGAATAAGCGATAAAGTATTACGCGTTGCTATCATCATCCAGAGCCTGTTCGATAGCCTGACGCAGTTGCGCGGGAGTCGAGACGGGGCTAAAGCCCGTGAAATGCTTCAGCAGGCGGCCATCGCGCGTAATCACGAAGCTCTGCGGAATGCTTCCCTGCGCGCCTCCCTGCATCACAAACTGAAGCGCGAAGTCTTCCGCCGCCCAACCTACCTTGTACGGAATCTTCTGCGCGCTGGCGAAAGACTTGACTGCTTCCGTGCTCGATTCCTGTTCTTCAACGCTCAATCCGATGAATTCCACGCCGCGCGCTTTATATTCGTTGCTCAATTCGACGAGATGCGGCGTTTCCTGCCGACACGGGCCGCACCATGTCGCCCAGAAATTGAGCACTACGACTTTGCCAGCGTAATCCGAAAGCTTGACGGGCTTGCCGTCCAGCATCTGCAATTCGGCGTCTCGAACCGAGGGCGGCATCGGGTCGCGCGCCCCCGCACGCGCCGGAGCCGCCGCGCCGCTTGCCGTCGGCTTCTCCGCCACGCTACCGTTATTCGATGAAACAACGGCGGGCGAATTTGTATTGACCGCGTTCGAGTTCGTTTCACTTGTTGATTGACTGCAACTCGTTGCCGTAAGCGTGGAGAGGAGCGCGAAGATTGTCAGGGAAAGCGCGAGGCGCGCGGGCGTCCAGAAACTTTTACGCGATGAAGCGCGCGGCGAAATGAAATTCATGCTGGCTCTTTATCCTTATGTTTGAAAACAACGATCTTTAGTTGGACGCCGCTTCGACGCGGAACGTTGCGAGGCGCGAGAGGTCTGCGCCGATGAACGCATACTCGCCGGGTGTGAGCGGCGCGCGCCCGCGAACTTCCATAAAATACATGCCGCCGTCACGCTTCTGCACAGTGTAAAGCGGCTTCACGATCTGCCCCGACTCGTAAGCAAAGCCTCTCTGCCCGTGTTCGGTGGTCACGACGGCACGCCGCACGCCGCGCTTTGTCGTCGTTAATTTCACCAGAAACGGCGGATGCACATTCGGCGTGTCCGGCACAAACAAATAAAAGCGCGCATCCTTTTCGGCGAGGCCGACAAGCGCGTGCTCGCCTTTTATTTCGACATAGCCGAGACGATTGCTTTTCGCCAATTTGTTCGGATCGAGCGGCGTCGTGCCCGCCTCAAACGAAAGAGGCGCGAGCGCTCCCAGCTTGTCAACGAAATAAATGCTTGAGCGATCCTGCGGCAAAGGCAAATTCGCTTGCTGAACGAAAGCGCCCGCGCCGTCGCTGATATAGCTCGCTGCCGAAGTCTTTGCAATTAAAACGAGCGCCGCACATAGCGCAAGCATCGCACCCGCTCGCACGCGCCGTAGATTTCTTTTCAACTCTATACATCCTTTCACAATTCGAGTTGCCGTATATACAAAAGTTTCTCAAACGAGAATTTTACTTTACGACGATATTAACGAGCCTTTGCGGAACGACGATCACCTTGACGATCTCGCGGTTGTTCGTCCACACGCGCACGGCTTCGTCCGCGAGCGCCGCCGCGCGCAACTCCGCTTCGCTCGTCTCCGGCGTGGCGTGGATGCGCCCACGCAGTTTGCCGTTGACCTGCACGGGTATTTCCAATTCTTCCCTGCGCGCCAGATGTGGATCGGCTTGCGGCCAGCGGGCTGTGCCGTCCGCGTTCTTTAGTATGCCGCCCGCATGATGCAAGCCTTCCCACATTTCTTCGGCGGCGTGCGGCGCAAACGGCGCGAGCATCAACACCAATGCTTCGAGAGCTTCACGCACGGCGAACTTCGCAGCGGCTGTCGCGCTTGACGGCTCGACTTTGAAATCGCTTAAAGCGTTGACGAGTTCCATCAACGCCGCGATGCTCGTGTTGAAATGCAATTCATCGAAGTCTTTGGTCACGCGCGCAATCGTTTGATGCGTGCGCCGCCGCAGCGCCGTCGCTTCCGCGTTCGATGTTTCACTTAACGACGAATCATCTGGCAACGCTGTTGCAGTTTGCGATGCGTCGCGCGGTACGGTTGCCAACGCGTTCTGCCAGCGCCAGATCATGTTGTAAACGCGGCGCAGAAATCTGACCGCGCCTTCGATGCCCGTTTCCTGCCAGCGCAGTTCGTTTTCCGGCGGCGCGGCGAACATCACGAACAAGCGCACAGCGTCTGCGCCGTAAGCCGTAATCATTTCGTCCGGGTCAACGCCGTTATTCGTTGACTTGGACATTTTTTCGAGCGCGCCGACGATAACCGGCGTGCCGTCGCTTGCGAGACGCGCGCCCGTCACGTTCCCTTTTGCATCGCGCTCGATTATGACATCCACAGGATTAAAATAAACTTTGCGGTCTTCGTCTTCACGATAAAAAGTTTCGGCGACGACCATGCCCTGCGTCAACAAATTCTTGACCGGCTCCTTGAAATTTACGAGGCCGATGTCGCGCATCATCTTCGTCCAGAAACGCGTGTACAAGAGGTGCATTACGGCATGTTCGATGCCGCCGATGTATTGATCGACGGGCGTCCAATGCGCCGCCTTCGCTTTGTCGAACGGCGCGGACGCATTGTGCGGATCGAGATAGCGAAAGAAATACCAAGACGAATCGATGAACGTATCCATCGTGTCTGTTTCGCGCCGTGCTGCCTTGCCGCACTTCGGGCATAAAGTGTTGACGAATTCCGCGACGCCCGCAAGCGGCGATTGTCCTGTGCCTGTAAACTCTGCCGTGTCGGGCAACACGACGGGTAAATCCCTTTCCGGCACAGGCACTGCGCCGCAATCATCGCAATAAATAATCGGAACGGGAGCGCCCCAGAACCTTTGCCGCGAGATGCCCCAATCGCGCAAACGATAGGTCACCGCGCCGCCGCCGAAATTCCTTGCTTCGGCGTAACTCGCCATTTCGTTCATCGCGTCCGCAGAGAGTTTGCCGCTCCACTCGCCGGAGTTGACGAGCAAGCCGTAGTCCGTGAACGCGTGCGGCATCGCCACAGACTGATCGAGTCCCGCGTCCGGGTCGTGCGGAATCTGTTCCTGATGATGCGAAATGCGTTCGATGACGCGACGAACGGGCAAGCTGTATTTTTGCGCAAACTCGAAATCGCGCTCATCGTGCGCCGGAACAGACATCACCGCGCCCGCGCCGTAATCCATCAACACATAATTTGCCACCCACACGGGCAACTGCTCATCGTTGAACGGATTGATCGCAAAGAGTCCCGTGTTCAAGCCCTGCTTTTCGATTTCCTCACCGAGGGCAGCATTGCTACGCGTCGCGCGCACTCGTTCGGCAAATTTTTCCACATCCTGCGCGAGCGTCGAATTCTTCAAGGCTTCCGCGAGCAAAGGATGTTCGGGAGCAACGACAATCGCCGTCGCGCCGTAGATCGTATCGAGCCGTGTGGTGAAGACGCGTATCTTTTGATCGCTGTCTTTAATCGAAAAATCGACGTAAGCGCCGACGCTGCGGTTGATCCAATTGCGCTGCATCGTCAACACGCGCTCAGGCCATCCCGCTTCGAGTTCCTTCATGTCGTCGAGCAATTGTTCGGCGTATTTGGTCGTGCGGATAAACCATTGCTCCAAATTTCTTTTTTCAACAACAGCGCCGCAACGCCAGCACACGCCGCCCGACGATTGCTCGTTCGATAAAACGGTTTCTTCCCTCGGACACCAATTAACGGGAGACTCGCGCCTGTAAACCAGTTCGCGCTCCAGCATCTTCAGAAAAAACCATTGATCCCACTTGTAATATTCCGGCGTGTGCGCGGCCATCTCCCTGCGCCAATCAAAGCTGATGCCGAGACGCCGGAACTGCCCGCGCATGTGCTCTATGTTTTCTTCCGTCCAGCGGCGCGGATTGACGCCGCGCTTAATCGCCGCTTGCTCCGCAGGCTGCCCGAAGCTGTCCCAGCCAATCGGGTGCAGCACGTTGAAATCGTTCAGCCGCTTGTACCACGCGAGCGCATCGCCGATGGAATAATTGCGCACATGCCCCATGTGCAAAAAGCCCGACGGGTACGGCAGCATTTCGAGGCAGTAAAATTTCGGGCGCGCCGTATCCGTGTCGTCCGCATGAAACACGCCGGATTCGTCCCACAGTCTTTGCCACTTCGCTTCGATCTTTTCTGGAAAATATTTTTCGTCCATCGCCTGCGTACCTCCGCTTACCATTCACATCTGTCGAAAGACTGAACGCGCATCTTGATTTTCAGCTTAACGAACAAGCGTTCAGTTTTATTAAAGGATTTTGTGGTGTGATTGTCGCCGCTTTCGCTCGCGTTGCGTTAGGAAACACGCAATGCCCGAAGCGGTACTGTAAGGCAGAGTCTGTTGTTTTTGAGAAAATGTTTCATCGAATTGTACAGCCTATCGCCGGAATGCAAAAGCATGTTAGCGCAGTTGAAGCAGCATTGTCGAACGTACATGGCTATGTTCAAAGCGTGCATCGGAAAGACAAATGCCGGAGACTACGACGCGATGAGCCGGGCAAGTATCGAAGTTGCCGATCAACAAACGAAGGATCGCAAAGCAGCGAGGTTGCTCGCGTCATCTCCGAGTTCGTCCTGCGGAGTTTCGAGTAGGAACGCGGCGTGCGCGAGTTCGCGGCAACGCGCGACGCGGGACAGTGCTTCGCTTCCGATGTGGCCTTGCCCGATGTGGTAGTGGCGATCAACGCGCGAATCGTATCCGGCTTTGGAATCGTTGAAATGAACGACGCGTATGTTGGCGAGGCCGATGTTAGATTCGAGTGATTCGAGCATCGCGTTGAAGCCGTCTTCCTCGCGCAAATCGTAGCCCGCAGCGAAGGCGTGCGCGGTGTCGAAACAAACGCCCAAATTCAGTTCGGGACAGGCGGCGAGAATGTCGCGCAGATGCCCGAAATCATGCCCGATGCACGCGCCCTGCCCGGCGGTGTTTTCGATGAGAATGCGAAGGCTGCCGAAGTCGATTCCGGCGCACGCGGCTTTTAATGTTTCGGCGCACGTTCGCACGGCGTCGCTCGCGCACGCGCCCTTCGCGCTGCCCGGATGCACGACGAGGTAATCCGCGCCGAGCAGAATGCCGCGCTCGACTTCTTCACGAAAAGCAGCGCGGGATTTTTCGCGGATAACGCTATCGGCGGCAGCGAGGTTCGTTAAGTAGTTTGCGTGAATGGCAACAAGGGAGATATTCGTTTCGGCGCGGACGATTTGAAAGCGCTCGACTTCTTCGCTCAAGAGCGGGCGCGCCGTCCAGCCGCGCGGATTGCGCGAAAAGATTTGCACCGCATCGCAGCCCAGTTCCGCCGATTTCAGCAGCGCATTGTGGAGTCCGCCCGCCACCGACGCATGAAAGCCGATGCGACGCGACGCAGGTGCTTTGCCAGACTCCGCTTCAAAAGAAAGCGTTGTCGTCGCCGTCGTCGTTGCGGCGGTTGTGTTTGTGCGTGTTTCGCTGGCAGGAGCTGGCGCGGCTGCGTTTGTTTCCCTGATACGGGGTGCGCGGCTTTTTTTCGTCACGGCGCGGCGACTTCCCACGTTAAATCGAAAACGTAATTTTCGGGCGCGCTGTCTCTGCCGTTCCCGATCTGCACGCGCGCCGTATATTTATTCGCGGCATTCGGTTGCTGCACGACTGTTACTTGCCCGCGTCCCTTTTTTTTGTTGACGCGAAGAATCGAGGGCGCTTGCGGCAAGCCGTTGTCGAGGCTCAAGTGCGCGCTACGCAAAGAAGGCGAGGAACCCGCGACGGATTGATTGCGCCCGCTGAATTCGATAATCGCCGAGCCGAGTACCGTGCCGCTCCACTCGCCTGCGCCTCTCTGCGGCGCTCCCGCCGGTAAACGCGCCAGAGCAGCAGCGGCGGTGTTATTCGGTACGGCAGATTGCGCCTTGACGGCGGCGGGCGGCGGTTGAACATTAATCGGTTGAACATTAATCGGTGTGCTGCCTTGTTCGGTGGACGATGCCGGAGCAGGCGGCGAAGCAGTTACAATCTGCGGCGGCAAAGCAGCGGCGACGGGATTGGCAGCGGACGCAGCGGGCGCTTCAGAACGCGTGCCGACAATTGGCAGAGGCACGGGAACGACGGGCAAGGCGGCGGCGTTCTCGCGCGCGGGCGCGCGATTGAAATGCTGAAAAAGGAGAAAGGCCGTTCCTGTGCCGACGGCGAGCGCGAAGATTCCGACGCCGACGAGCGGAAGCAAGTTCTGCCCTTTCTTCGTCGCTGCAATAGGAATCTCCTGCGCGACGGGAATCGCGGGCGCGGCAGCAGCAGGCTTAAGAGTTGCCGTAAAATTCGGCGCGGCTAATACGTCGTTTTCATAAGAAGCGGCGGCGCGCGGCGGGCGCACCAGAGTTTCTTCGGACACATCAGACGCGGCGGATGAACGGTGAGCAGTTGCAAGTGGCGCTAGTTCGCCGGTGGGTACGGCCTGTTCTAAAGGTTCGGGTGGTTGACGTAGAACCGGCGCGGTGACGTTTGGTTGAAGCCGGGTGGTGGCGTTGATGTCCGTCGGTGCTTCCAGATTGTCAGTTGTCGGGCGCGCCATGCCTGCGGAGCCGAGCGCAGCGGTTGCCGCCGGATCGTTTGCGCCGTCATGCTTTGTTTGAACTGCGCCGCACCACTTGCAAAAACGCATCGCGCCGGGCAGTTCGCGCCCGCACGCTTCACACTCGGTGAGCGTGCGCGGCAAGGGCTGCGTCGCGCCGCACTTGGAACAATAGCGGCGTTCGTCCGGGATAAGCGTGCTGCACTGCGGGCATTGGTGCATGGGAATCAGTTTCGAGTTTTCAGTTTTTGGTTTTCAGCAAGCAACAAACAGTAAGCAGTTAAAGATTTTACTCAAAACTGAAAACTCGAAACCGAAAACTGTTCATTGTTTGCGCTGCACGTCTTCCATAACGCGAAGAATGTTGCCGCCTAAAATTTTAGCGATGGCTGTTTCGTCGTAGCCGCGTCGCAGGAGTTCTGCGGTCAGGTTCGGCAAGTCCGCGACGGAAGCGAGGCCGCTTGGTGTTGCTTGGATGCCGTCAAAGTCCGAGCCGATGCCGACGTGATCGACGCCGACGAGTTTGACGACGTAATCTATGTGATCGACGAGACGCGCAAGCGAAACGGGCGGGAGGCGTGCGGCGTATTCGATCATGCGCACGCGGTCGCGCGCGATTTTTTTGTGCGCCGCGTCGCCCGGTGTTTCTTTCGACGCTTTTGTAACAAGAGGTTCGATTTCTGCATCGACGCGCTGCTTTTTCTCGCGCCAGCCGGGTTCGAGAAATTCAGGGTAAAAAACGATGCACGTGACGCCGCCCGTTTTCGCTAAAGCACGCAGCATATCATCATCCAGATTGCGCGGAACATTCGCAATGGCGCGCACGCCGGAATGAGTGGCGATGACGGGCTTTGTCGAAACGTTGATAATGTCCCAGAAAGTTTTGTCCGATACGTGCGAAACGTCAACGAGCATTCCTAAACGATTCATCTCGCGTATGACGTTTTTGCCGAACCCATTAAGGCCGCGCGTTTGCCCTGCGGCATCGCCGCTCGATCCGGCCCAACTCGTGCTGACGCTCCACGCGGGCGACATATAACGCACGCCCATTTCGTAATAACGCCCGACGTTCTCCAATTTTTCGTCAAGCGCGTAACCGCCTTCTAACCCCATCAGCGCCGCGAGTTTTCCTTCGCCCGCGATGCGTCGTATGTCGCTTGCGGAAGCGGCGCGCGCCCATGTGTCCGCATGTCTTTCGACGAGCGCATGAACGGCGGCAATCTGTTTGTCGGCGCGTTCGACAGCCCGCTGGCCGCCGCTTCCGTAATATTGCGGCTCGACCCATATCGAAAAAAACTGCGCGTCGAGTCCGCCTTCCTTCATGCGCACGGCGTCCAGATGCCCGTCCGCGTGGCGAGTGCTGATGTCGAGGTTTTCGTCCACCATCCGCTGCGCCGTATCCGCGTGCATGTCTATCACGATGGCGCGGCGATGAATTGCAGCAGGATCAGATGCGGCAGCGTTCTCCGGCGAAGCATTGTTATTGAAGGATGTTTCCGGCACTTTTTTTGTTTCCGTTAATCGAGCGGTGCGGCAGTTAGCGAAAAGCAACGAAGCGGCGAGCAGCGCACAGGCGAACGCGACGAACAGCGCACGCGATAATTGTAGACGGTTGCGGGATCGAACGTAATGCGACATCGATCAGGAATATTGAAAAACTGCGCGAGCCTTCTTCGTTGCCGAAATGAATTCGGATGGTACGCGCGCCCTCTTAAAGAATCAAGCGTGCCGACGAGAAAGCGCGACGGGAGCGAACCTTGCCAAAGAGCGCGCGTTTACGGTATTGTCGCTTATCTTAATCAGGTTGTGAGGCTTAAAAAAGAGGCGCGCGCAAACGCCTGCGATGCTGTTCGTCGTGCCTCTCGCCTGCGTTCCGGCAAGCATTGCCGAGCATTGCATCAGGCGGTTTATATCGCCGCTCGTAATTTATTCTCAAGGAGTACACCGACGTGTTTTCAAAGAACGGCAAAACGAAGGACGTAAAAACGCCGCGCATCGCCGCAGATGTCTGGCACAACGGCGAGTTTATTAAATGGGACGATGCGCGCGTGCATGTCATGTCGCACGTTTTGCATTACGGCTCAAGCGTTTTCGAGGGCATACGCTGTTACGAAACAAAGCGCGGCCCCGCAGTCTTTCGCCTCACGGAACACATGCAGCGATTGATGAACAGCGCGAAGATTTATCGTATGGAACACGAATGGACGCGCGATCAATTGTGCAGTGCAGCCGTCGATCTCGTCGCCCGCAGCGGTCTCGAACAATGCTATTTGCGCCCGATTATTTTTCGCGGCTTCGGCACGTTCGGCGTCAATCCGTTTCCGAACCCTTTGGAGTGCTATATCGGCGCGTGGGACTGGGGAAAGTATCTAGGCGACGAAGCGATTGAGCAGGGCGTTGATGTGTGCGTGTCTTCGTGGAATCGCTTATCGCCGAATTCGATGCCCGCGATGGCGAAATCCGGCGCTAATTATATGAACTCGCAGCTCATCAAAATGGAAGCCTTGACGAACGGCTACGCCGAAGGCATCGCGCTCGATGATCGCGGCTTCGTTTCGGAAGGCTCCGGCGAAAATGTTTTCATCGTTCACGAAGGCCGCGTCATTACGCCGCCGCTGTCGTCTTCGATCCTGCCCGGCATTACGCGTGACAGCGTCATACAGATTTGCCGCGAACTCGGAATTCCCGTTTCCGAAACAGGCGTTCAACGCGCCGCGCTTTACGTCGCGGACGAACTTTTCTTTACAGGCACCGCTGCCGAAGTGACGCCGATTCGTTCCGTTGACCGCATCACGGTCGGCACAGGCAAACGCGGCGAAATTACGGAGCGCATTCAGCAAGCCTTTTTCGCTGTCACGAATGGCGAGCGTCCCGCGCCCGATTCGTCATGGCTGACTTACGTTAATGAAAGCAAAACCGTCGAGGCAGGCAACAACGGACACCGCGCCGCCGACGCAGCAGCAGCAATGCCCGCGCAGGCCAAGGAAGCAAGCGCCGCATCGACCGCGAAGGCCGGACGCGCCGATACATTCGAGAATGCGATGACGGAATAAAGATACAAAACACTGCGCCGCCGCACGCTTAAGCGAACAGAAGCCGCGTTGTAAATGGATTACAACGCGGCTTCTGTTCGTTTTGTCTTTCTGCAGAAATATACAGGCTGATTGCGGCTCTCCAATCGGGTTTGTCTATTCGACTTTTACTTGCGTCCGAAACGATGAAGAGCCTCTGTCCTTGAACCAGTTGATTTGTTCCTGCACCATGTCGAGTTCGAGAATGTAGTCGCCGGGAGTTTTCGGAGCCGTGACGGTGATTCGCACTTCCACCTCCTTGCCCGGCTCCACATTGTTCGGAAGCAGAGCGCGCGTGTCGTCGAGCGTGACCAGTTTGCCGTTGGCGGCGAGCCAGTGATCGCCGAGCGCCACGCGGTACTTGCCGTCGCTCAGTCCCGTCGCAGGCCACTTCGTATCGCTGATGTTCTTCGCCGTCGCGTTGAACGTCGCGGTTTCTCCGGCCTTTATTTTTTTCGGCGCTTCCTTGACCGAGATGGCGGCCTTGAGAGCGCTTTCGGGAAGCGCCTCGAGCTTTGCGTTTGAATCTGCGGCAGAAGAACTTGTTTTGCTTGCGTTCGCTGCGCCGCTGTTCGGAGCATTGCTGTTCGGAGCATTGGACGAGCAATTAATCAATCCGAGCGTCAAACAAGAAACGGCGAACAGCTTGAAAAGTAGTTTCATGTATACGTGTCACCTTTACCTTAGAATTTGGAGCAAACTTTATACGCGCCTGCCGAGTTGTTATCAATCGTCGCAGCGCAATTGATTTTTGCGTGCATCATACGCTACCGTTTCGTTTTTCGGAAAGTCTTGTAAACCGCGCAACCGCCGCACGACGAATTCTCGATCATCTTGCACCGACGAAAGCGAAATAATTATTTGAAGCCATCTTCCGCTCCCTCACTCGATCCGACGCCGAAGCGACGACTGACACGCGAGTGCCTGATCTTCCTTGCGTTCTTGGGACTGACCGTCCTGATGACTTGGCCTTGGGCGCTGCATCTGCGCGATACGGTTTCCGATCCGGGCGACCCGTATCTCAATGCGTGGATTATGTGGTGGGATTATCACCAGACATTCCACGATCCGCTCAATCTTTTTCAGGCCAATATCTTTTATCCATATCGCTATACGCTTGCCTTCAGCGAGCATAATTACGGCCTCGCGCTGCCGTTTTTTCCGCTCTTCGCGCTCGGCTTGCAACCGCTGACGATTCACGGATTGGCGATACTGCTCGGCTTCGCCTTTTCAGGCTACGGCGCGTTTCGTTTGGCGCGCACGCTCACAGGCTCGGCGGCGGCGGCGTGGGTAACGGGCATCGTGTTTGCCTTTCTGCCGTATCGCTTCACGCATCTTTCGCACCTCAATTATTTATTCGCAGGCTGGATTCCGGTTGTGCTCGAAGCGCTCATTCTTTACGCGCGGGAACGCAGTTGGCGACGCGCGTGGTGGCTCGGCGCGGCGTTTCTGATGAACGGGCTGACCTGCGTTCACTGGTTGGTTTTGACGCTTATCCCGCTGCTGGTTTCCGCCGTCATGCTGATTAGCCGTGAACGGCTCTGGCGCAATCCCGTGTTCTGGCGGCGCGGTGCAATCGTGATGTTTGCGGCGTCCGTCGTCCTGCTGCCGTTTTTGATTCCCTACCTGCGCGTTTCGGCGCTCTACGGATTCGAGCGCAAAATCGAGGAAACACTTTCCTTTTCCGCGCTGCCCCAAGACTGGCTCGTTGCCAGCAGTTATAACAAAATCTGGGGCGCAATGAACGCCCAATACCGACGGGGAGAAAGAGAGCTTTTTCCCGGACTGCTTCCCTTGATTCTCGCTGCCGCCGCTTTCTTTATCGTCAAAGCAAAAGCACGACGCGGGACTTCAGCATTCAATGATGAACCGGCGCTCCGTAACGATGAATCGGCACTGCGCAGCAACTCTTTTTGGCCGCGACTCGCTTTCATTTGTCTCAACCTGTTCATCATCTCGTGCGCGGCGCTGGCATTTTGGGCGGTAAGTTACGGCGCGTTCAAGCTGGAGCTGTTCGGCGTCGGAATACTGCGCGCATCGAGTCCCGAACGAACGCTTAAACTATGCGGCGCGGCTCTTTCGGTTCGCCTCTGGCTGGGCTTTCTCAAGGCACGGCGCGAGAAACGCCAGCCATGGCTGCTCGCATACTTGAAGGCAGTTCACAGTTCCGATGCGCTTGTGCTCGGCCTCGTCTGGGTGTGTCTGGGCTTCGCCGGTTCGTTCGGGCTGAACTTCTTTTTTCATCGCTGGCTTTATGACTACATTCCGCTTTTTCACGGCATACGTGTTCCGGCGCGGTGGGCGATGATTTGCGATCTGGGACTTGCGCTGCTCGCTGGGGTCGGCGCGCGCCGTCTTGTTTCAATTCTCACGCCCGCTCATCCAGAAGCGCGTCGGGCAGCGACGGCGGCTTATGTAATCATCGCGCTGGCCTTATTGTTTGAACAGCGCTCTGCTCCGTTGACTTTGCTTCGCGGCGCAGTCGATCCAGACGCGTTGACATTGCGCCTTAAGGCAACGGAAATGCGCGGCGGTCTCGTCGAGCTTCCGGCTGGCGAAGAGGGTTCAAATTATCTTTACGTGCTGCGCGCGGCGGATCATGCGCGCCCGCTGGTCACAGGCGTTTCCGGCTTTGTGCCGCCGCTTGAAGCGGAAATTGAAACATTGACGCGGGAACATCCCGTGCCGGAACGCTTCCTCGATCTGCTTGAAACAATTCCCGCTTCGTATCTGATCGTTCATAACGGCAATCTGCTTCCAGACAACCGCGCCGCGCTCGAATTCGTGCTGGCGCGAGGCACGGCAACCGGACGCTTGCGATTCATACGCAGCTACAATGCAGACCCCCTCCGCGATGATCTCTACGCCGTCACGAAAACCGAGCCGCAGGCGAAAAGCGAAGCACCGTTACCAACCTTCGTGTCGTCCGCAAGCGATCAACCTTTCCTCGCTACGGAGAGCAAACAAAGCGCCGCCGGAAGCGTTGCAAACCCGATTGACGATGCGGAGTTTTTCGTTCGCCAGCACTACGAAGATTTTCTAGAGCGCGAGCCGGACAGTGAAGGCTTGAATTATTGGGCGACGCAGATTAAGCGTTGCGGCGCTGACGCTTCTTGCATTGAAGAGCACCGCGCCACCGTCTCGGAGGCATTTCTCGTCGAGCCGGAGTTTCAGGAAACGGCCTTATTTGTTTACCGTCTTTACAAAGGCACGCTGAACCGCCAGCCCACTTATGAGGAGTTTGCGCGGGATCGTCGCGCGGTTGTCGGCGGCGCAGGTCTCGATGCGCGCAAAGCTTCGTTTGTCGAAGCATGGATCAAACGCGAGGAGTTCATGCGTGCGTATCCGTCTACGGCGACGCCTGAAGAATTTGTCGGCGCGCTGCTCAAAACCACAAAGCAAGCCTCCGGCGTCAATCAATCCGCGCAACGCGAGTCCTTAACGGCAGAACTCGGACGCGGCGGCGTAACGCGCGCAGCGATTGTGCGCCGCGTTGTCGAGGACAAGGAATTTGCCGCCGCAGAATTCAACGCGGGCTTCGTGGCTGCCGCATATTTTGCGTATCTGCGACGCGCGCCGAACGCCGACGAAGAAAGCCGCTGGAACAACATGCTGAACAGCAAAATGCGCAACAACTACCGCAATATGGTGCGCGAGTTCATCAGCTCCGAACCATATAGATCGCGCTTTACACAGCGCTGAAGCGACATAGAGGGAAACAGTTTTCAGTTTTGAGTTTTCAGCATTCAGTTTAGAATTCTCAGCGCAGAGCCAATGCTTTATCCACTGAAAACTGATAACCGAAAACTGAAAACTGTTTCTTTGTTGCTGATTTTCTTCCCTGCTACACGTTCTTAGCTATTGACGCGTGTTGCGCGCGCAAGCTATTATGCTTCGTAGCGTCTCCGGGCTATTTAATTTCCGGCGTCGCGCCTGAAACTCCGCGAGCACGCCTGTTATTCCAAGCGCTTTTCCCGTCTACGAGCGCCACACGTCAAACGCGAAAACACATTAGCATTCGCATTCACTCGCTTCCGCAAGCGTTTCACTTCCATTTTTATGTCAACCAAAATAGACGACCTACTCAAGATCGCCGCCGGTTTCGGCGCTTCCGACCTTCACCTCAAGGCCGGTTCCTTCCCTTTTATGCGCGTCGGCGGCGAGCTGCGTCCCGTGATGAATTCTCTGCCGCTGTCGCAGGAAGACACGCTCGACATGGCTTTTTCGATGATGTCGAATCGCCAGAAACAGCGCTTCAAGGAAACATCCGAAGTTGACATCGCTTACGGCGTTTCCGGTCTCGGACGATTTCGCGCCAACATTTTTCAGCAGCGCGGCACAGTCGGTTTAGTTTTGCGCGTGATACCCGATCACACGCGCAACTCTAACGAACTCGGTCTCCCGCCCGTCCTCGAAAAAATCGCCGACGAACAGCGCGGACTCATACTCGTGACAGGAACGACCGGCTCCGGCAAATCGACGACGCTCGCCGTGATGATCGACCGCATCAACGAAACGCGCAGCGGCCACATCGTGACCATCGAAGACCCGATTGAATTTCTGCACCGCGATAAGAAAGCCTTCGTCACGCAGCGCGAAGTCGATGTCGATACGCGCTCGTTTGCCGAAGCCTTGCGCGGCGCTTTGCGTCAAGACCCGGACGTGATTCTCGTCGGCGAAATGCGCGACCACGAAACAATCGAGACCGCTTTGACCGCCGCCGAAACAGGCCACCTAGTTCTTTCGACTCTGCACACGCTCGATGCGACTGAAACCATCATGCGCATCGTTTCCTCGTATCCGCCGCATCAGCAAAAAAGCGTTCGCATACAGCTTGCCGGAATCCTCAAGGCAATCGTTTCGATGCGGCTCGTGCGCGCGGCGAAGGGCAGAGGCCGCGTGCCTGCCGTTGAAATCATGGTTTCGACGGGGCTGATACGCGATTGCATTATCAACGAAGACAAGACTTCGCAGATACGCGAGGCCATCGCCGCCGGAACTTCGCAATACGGAATGCAGACCTTCGATCAATCGCTTTTCAATTTGCATCAATCCGGCCTTATCACGATTGAGGAAGCGCTTCGCGGCGCAAGTAACCCGGACGAATTTCGCCTGCGCATGTCCGGCATTCATTCCGCCGCCGATCAAGCGAAGGAAGATATGTCGCGCGTCGTCAGCAGCGTCACAAGCCCGGAGCATCGCCCGTCATCGCGCAATTCGATGCGCACGGAAACGGCCAAGTAAACATTTTCTATCTCACGGGAGCAAACAAGCATGGAAACGAAAACAGGCAACACTGCGGCGAATTTGATGAAGGCGGCGCTCGAAGGCGACACGGCGGCGGCGCAGCGATTGATTCAAGGCGGCGCGAATGTCAACGCGCGCGACGACGGCGAACGCACCGCGCTGATGATCGCGGCAAGCAACGGGCATACATACATCGTGCAGCTTCTCATGGACAACGGCGCAGACCCGGCGGCGCGTGATTCGCGCGGCATGACGGCACTTCGAGCCGCCGAAGCCAAAGGTTTCGCGCGTATTGCTTCAATGCTCCGAAGTTCGACGACCAACAGCAGCGACAGCGGCGCGCAGCAAGCGGCGGCTTCCGCTGCTAATCTTGCCAACGTCGCCAAGCATGATGATCTCGCCGCCGCTTTGCAAAAATCTCTGCAGCAGGCGGCTGACAAAGGCGACGCGAATCTTCTTCTGGCAGCAATCGCAAAGGGCGCCGACCCGAACGCGCGCACGGAAAACCATTGGACGCCGTTGATGCTCGCCACGATCAAAGGCCACACGGAAATTGTCCGGCAACTTCTCGACAAAGGCGCGAACGTCAACGCGCAAAACAACAAAGGCTGGACGGCTTTGATGTTCGCCGTTTCGATGGGCGACGCGGACACCATGCGCGTGCTGCTCAAAGCGAAGCGAATCGACGCCAACCTCACGGACGCCGAAGGCAAGACCGCGCTGATGCAGGCCGCAAGCGAAAACAATCTCGACAGCGCACGCATTTTGCTCGCTCACAAAGTGGATGCCAATGTTGCAGATCGCGCGGGCGAAACGGCGCTTACCATTGCCGCGCGCCGCAACTATACGGACATCATCGAACTCCTCAAGCAACCCATAGCGAACAATGAATCTTCCGCTTCGGATGCGCACGACTCGCGCAAGCCGGAATCATTCGATGAAGCCTTCATCAAAACCGAATCACTCTTTAACGAAAGCGAATTGCAGCGGCTCAAAGAAGAATTAGAAGGCTATCTGCCGCAGACATGGCCGAGCGCCGCGCAAATCGAAAACCAACTCGAAAGCCGCGCGATTCCCGCATCGCAAACGCTTCTCATGCCATCCGAACTTTCACAGCTCGGAGAACGCCTCATCGCCGCGCTCGAGGCGTTGCGCCAAACTCCGTTTCCGCAACTTCAATCACAGCTTCAGCCGCCGCCATCACCCGCGCCGACTGTTTCCATCGCCGACATCGCACACAAAATCATGTTGACGCTACCGGAAGCCGCCGCCCTCGCCGGTCTATCGCGCACGCATTTGCAGCGCGCCGTTCGCAAGGGATCATTGAAGGCAAAAAAACCGGGGCGCGGCTGGCGCATCAAACGCGCCGATCTGGACGCATACATAAACGAACTCTGAAGATAATTGATATGCTTCTGCAAAACAAAGCCGCGCTGCTTATTGAATAAACAAGCAGCGCGGCTTTTTTGTAACTTCGATTAATTCGTTCTACGTTACCAGATTTGGCAGCGCGCGCTTTCGATTCGCGCCATCGGTTCGCCCTGCGTGCAGCCGAAGGCTTTGGCGAATTCCGGCATGTTCGAGAGCGGGCCGTTGACGCGGAAACGCCCGAGTGGATGCGGGTCTGTCAGCACTTGCAGGCGCGCCGCTTCCGGGCGAATGTTGGCTGCCCAGACCTGCGCCCAGCCGAGAAAGAAACGCTGCTCCGGCGTGAAGCCGTCAATCGACGCGCGCGGCTTGCCCTGCATTGCTTTCTGTAAGGCTTTATATGCGACGGTCAATCCGCCCAAGTCCGCGACGGATTCGCCGACGACGAGTTGGCCGTTTTCCTTGAGGCCGGGTTCGACCTCGAAATTGCTGAACTGATTGACGACGCAATCCGTGCGCTGTTTGAAATTCTGCAAATCGGCGGGCGTCCACCAGTTCGCCAGATTTCCCACTCTGTCGAACTTCGAGCCTTGATCGTCGAAGCCGTGCGTCATTTCGTGGCCGATGACCGCGCCGATGCCGCCGTAGTTAATCGCGTCGTCCGCCTTCGGATCAAAGAACGGCGCTTGCAGAATGCCCGCCGGAAAAACAATTTCGTTCATCGACGGATTATAATAAGCGTTGACGGTGGGCGGCGTCATGCCCCACTCCGCGCGGTCAACCGGCTTGCCGATTTTGCCCAAGTTGCGATTGATCTCGAAGCCGTTGGCGCGAAGGATATTGTCGAGATAGGAAGTGCGCTCGATTTTTAGCGCAGAGTAATCGCGCCATGTATCCGGGTAGCCGATCTTGCGCGCAAAGGCGTTGAGCTTGGCGGTCGCTTCGCGGCGCGTCGCATCACTCATCCAAGACAGCGTCGAGAGATCATCGCGTAAGGCTTCGACTAAATTTTTGACCATCGTTTGCGCGCGCTCTTTTGCTTCCGGCGTGAAAGTGCGCCGCACGTATTCCTGTCCGAGCGCTTCGCCGAGCGCGCGGTCTGTCGTGCCGACGCAGCGTTTCCAGCGCGGCAATTGTTCGGTCGTGCCGGTCAAAACCTTACCCTTGAAATTGAAATCTTCGTCAACAAACTTTTTCGGAAGCGCCGACGCAGCCGAATCGATTAAGTGCCAGCGCAGATAAGTTTTCCAATCATCGAGCGGCGTCGCGGTCAACTGCGCATCGATGGCCTTGAAGAATTCCGGTTGTCCAACATTGACCGCGCCGTTTTGAGCCATGATGCGGCGCGCCTTCAAATAATTATTCCAAGAAAAACTTGGCGTTAATTCGCTCAACTGCGCGAACGTCATTTTGTTGTAATTCTTGTCAGGATCGCGCCGCTCGACACGCGTGCGCGAGACTCCTGCGATTTTCGTTTCCGTGCTCAACACGGACTGTGCTTCCGCCGCGCTTCTGTCCGCATCGTCGCCGAGCAGTTCAAACATCTTCGCAACGTGCTTCACGTATTCGTCGCGCAATGACTTCGACTTCGCGTCATCCTTCGTGTAGTAATCACGGTCAGGCAACGTCAGACCGGCCTGTACCGCCTGCGCGATTACGTCCGTCGAGCGCTTGTAATCCTGTGCCGCGCCGAAACCGAAAACTGCGCCGACGCCTCTCTTATGAAAAACCGCGATTTCATCCTGAAGATTTCTCAACGATCCTATCGCATCGATGCGCGCAAATTCCGCTTGCAGCGGGCGCGTGCCTTCGGCTTCGATCTTCGCTTCATCCATGCAGCTCGCGTAAAAGTCGCCGAGCTTCTGCTCGGTTGTGCCGCGCTTCGCGTTCGTGGCCTTATCCGCTTCCAGAATCGTGTGCAGAGTCTCGCGGTTGCGGTCTGCCAATTCCTCAAACCTTCCAAAGCGCGAGTAAGCGCCGGGAATCGGATGACTCGCCAGCCAGCCGCCGTTGGCAAAGCGATTAAAGTCTTCACACGGCTTGCAGGTTCGATCAAGATTAGCGACATCGAAGCCGCGCCCGCTCATTTGTTTGGCGACGACTACTGCGCCGAGCGACAACGCGATAAACAGGCTCGCAGCAAGCCACCACTTAGAAAAACGCATAAACAATTCTCCTCGAAAAAAAAGAAACAGTTGATTGGATGGAAACAAAACTTCGTGTTTCAAAAGACGTGCAATGTATTCGGTGTAAAAGTTTGATGACAAGACGCGCGAAAAAGTTCCCTGCCCTTTTTATTCTCCGTACTTCCGCCCTCCGCTTTCCTACTTAACCCAAGTTGCCAGTCATCAATTTTGACTTCAATTAGTTGCCACTAGCTTTAGCTAGTGGACAAGATTTCTGAATTTGTCGGCTTTAACCGAAAGGGTTCGGCCAAAGCCGATTCTCTAGCTAACTTAGCCACTAGCTAAAGCTAGTGGCAATTTATAATTAGCAACTCGGGTTAACTTACTACTTTTGTTCAATCCTTTACCGTCAAACCGTCAATCGCTTCGACTAATACTTTCTGCTCGGCCTTTTTGTCGCCGACGGCGAGCACAACTTTATACTCGCCGGGTTTGACGAATTTCGGCTGCGTGGTATCGGGATCGCCGCTGCCGCCTTCTTCCTTTTCCGGCTGCAAATCCCACACGACGCGGTTAATGCCCGGTACGGTCGGCCCCGTCAATTTGCGCACAGTGCGATTGGCGCTGTCCGTGATCGTGAGCGAGTATTCTTCGCCCGCGTAAGTTTTCTGGTAAAAATTGATGTACGCGCCAAATGGCGGATTGGCTGCCTTGAACTGCCGCTTGCCCCACACAGCGCCTTCCGGCAGATAATAAAACTCCTGCGTCGGACGAATCGTGAACAAATGCAGATTCGATTGGAGCACTTCCGTCGTCAATTCTTCGAGCGGGCGTATGTCGTCCAAAACATAAACGGAGCGCCCGTGCGTGCCGATCACAAGGTCACGCTCGCGCGGGTGAACAACGATGTCATCGACGGCGACAGTCGGCAGTCCGGGCATAAATTTTCGCCACTGCCCGCCGCGATCAAACGAAACGTAAAAGCCGAACTCCGTACCCGCGAACAGAAGGTTTCTATTGAAAGGGTCTTCGCGTATGACTTTGACCGGAGCATTCTGCGGCAGATTCGAGGCGATGGAGCGCCAAGTCTTGCCGTAGTTTGTCGTCATAAAAAGAAACGGACGGTAAACGTCGTTGCGATGTCCGTCAATCGCCGCATACGCAGTGCCTTCATCGGCGCGCGAGGCTTCGATGCGGCTGATCCAAAATCCCTTCAATTCCTTCGGAAAGTTCGCCGTCAAGTCCGCCCACTCTTTGCCTTCGTTGCGCGTCAGCCAAACTTTGCCGTCATCAGTTCCCGCCCAAATCAATCCGCGCGTCACGGGCGATTCCGACAAAGTGTAAATCGCACCGTAAGCCTCCGCGCCGGAACCCGTTGTTAAAATTTTCGCTGCGTCCTGCGTCGTCAAATCGGGGCTGATGCTTTCCCATTCGTCGCCGCGCTTCGTGAGTTTGAAAAGATGATTGCCGCCGACGTAAAGCGTTGACGGATCAAAATGTGAAATCCAGAACGGCGTCGTCCAATTGAAACGAAACGCGGGCTGGCCTTCCTTCGCCTGCGGCTGAAGATATTTTCTTTCGCCCGTTTTGATGTTCGTGCGCGTCAATGTGCCGTTCTGCGATTCGCTGTACACGATGCTCGAATTCATCGGGTCAATCGCGCAGTACATTCCGTCGCCGCCGCCGAGAGACATCCAATCGGCGTTCGTGATGCCGTCCCGACTATGCGTTTGCGACGGCCCCAGCCAACTGAAATTATCCTGAAGGCCGCCCGCGATGTGGTACGGGCGATCCATATCGACTGTTACGCGATAAAATTCGCCGAGCGCAAAATTATTGATGTGATCCCAAGAATCCGTGCGGTTGTAGCTTGTGTAAATGCCGCCGTCCGTGCCGAGCAAAACGTGATCCGAATTCGCAGGGTCGATCCACATCGCGTGCAAATCGCCGTGAATGTCCTTTGCGCCGTTGCCGCGAAACGTCTTGCCGCCGTCGTCGGAAATGTGCAAGCCGAAGCCGAGCACGTAAATGCGTTTGTCGTCGTTCGGGTCAACGCGTATCTGGCTAAAATAAAACGAGCGCGGCGTCAGATCGTTCACGCGCTGCCACGTTTCGCCTTTATCGTCGGAACGAAACACGCCGCCCGTTTTGCTTTTGATGTCGAACAAATTGGAGCCGCCGCCGATGTCCGATTCGATGACGGCATAAACGACGTTCGGATTTTTGCGATAGACATCGAGGCCGATGCGCCCCGTCGCGGCGGGCAAATTGTTCGTCAATTTCTTCCAAGTGCGCCCGCCGTCCGTCGTCTTGAAGATGCCGCCCGTCGAGCCGCCGCCCGCAAAACTATACGGCGTGCGGCGACGCGCATACATCGCCGCATACAAAGTGTTGTGATCCTGCGCGTCCATCACGAGATCAATCGCGCCCGTGTTTTCGTCTACTTGCAGAGCGGGCGTCCAAGTCTTTCCGCCGTCTGTGGTTTTGAAAACTCCGCGCTCAACGTTTGCGCCCCACAGATGCCCGAGCGCGGCAACATAAACCGTATTCGCATCACTTGGATCGACGACGATGCGCGCGATGTCCTGCGTATTTCTTAAGCCCGTGTTCGCCCACATCGCGCCGCCGTCCACAGATTTGTAAACGCCGTTGCCCCACGAAGAACTGTTGCGCCCGTTCGGTTCGCCCGTGCCGAGCCAAATGATTTTTGAATCGGATGGAGCAACAGCCACCGCGCCCGTCGAGGCGACTGCTTCATGCTCGAAAACACCGCTGAAGCTCGTGCCGTTGTCGGTGGTTTTAAGCAGCCCGCCCGTTCCCATTGCGACAAAAAACGTGTAGGGCTTTTTCGGATCGACGCCGAAATCGGCGACGCGCCCGCCCATGTTCGCGGGGCCGATTGAGCGCCATTTCAATTGTTTGGCGATGAGTTGATAAGTCCCGTCGGCAGAATTCTGCGATTGTTCTTCGCCCGTCGTCGCGGGCGAAGATTGCTGCGTCGAAGCGGGCGTTTCCTCTCCGCCGGGAGCAATCGGTGCGGGCGCTGTCACCGGCGGCCCCTGCGCCTCCGGGCGTTTCTTTTTCTGCCGTTGTTGAGCATGAGGAACAACTGAAGGCTGCGCGAACAAAAGACAGCAAACGGCGACGAAAAAGGCAAATGAATTGTGTTTGAACGAGCGCGCGAAGAGAGAGCGAGCGTTCGACGAAGCGCGAATCATAAATGTTGTCGATCCTTTGAAGAAGTGAAAAGTTGAGTCGTTAAAATAACACCGGCGGGCAATAAAAAGCGACTCACATTTGATAAAAGAGAGTCGCGGCAAAGTCAGTCGGGCATCGCGGGTTGGATTTGTCGTGAACTTGTTCGTGCTGTATAACAACATTCCATGACTCACCACATCGATCTACACGGCATTGCGCAGCGAGCGATGATAAACGCAGGCTTCGCGCCGGATTTTTCAAAGGATGCGCTTGACCAACTGCGCGCGATCAACAATCAACCGCCGCCGGACATTCACGCCGCACAAACGCGCGATTTACGCTCGCTGTTGTGGTCTTCGATTGATAACACGCAGTCGCGCGATCTGGATCAAGTCGAATATGCAGAAGCGTTGCCGGACGGCTCGATTCGCGTGCTCATCGGCATCGCGGACGTTGACGCGTTTGTTTCGCGCGGCTCGGCGCTCGATCTCTTCGCAAGAAAGAATACGACTTCGGTTTACACGGGCGTGAGAACTTTTCCGATGTTGCCGGATGAAATATCGAGCGGCGTCACGTCCTTGCTCGCAGACGTTGATCGCCACGGCATCGTCATCGAATACGCGGTTGATGCGGGCGGCGCGCTCGTCTCAATCGAAGTGTATCGCGCGCTGCTGCGCAATCGAGCGCAGATGACTTACGAAACCGTCGGCGCATGGCTCGACAAAAAGGCCGATGCGCCAAATGCTTTCGCCAAACTTCCCGGCCTAGAAGCTCAAATTCGCTTGCAGCTCGAAGCGGCAAATCGCTTGCGCGCGCTTCGCATCAAAAACGGCGCGCTTAGTTTCGAGACCATCGAAGCGCAGCCCGTCATACAAGATGGCCGCGTCGTCGATTTGAGCGTGACCGAACACAACAGCGCGCGCGACATCATCGAAAATTTTATGATCGCGGCTAACAGCGCGGTGGCCTCGTTTCTCGAAGCGCGCGGTGTGGCGTCGATTCGCCGCGTCGTTCGCCAGCCCGAACGCTGGCCGCGCATCGTCGAACTCGCCGCAACCTTCGGCGCGCAGCTTCCCGCCGCTCCGAACGCACGCGCGCTCGCCGGTTTTCTTGCCGCGCGCAAGGCCGCAGACCCCTCTCACTTCCCGGATGTTTCCCTTGCCGTCGTCAAACTTCTAGGCCCCGGCGAATACGTCGTCGAGCAGCCCGGAGTGACGCCCGAAAACGAAGGCGGGCATTTCGGCCTCGCCGTGCCGGATTACACGCACGCCACCGCGCCCAATCGACGCTACGCCGATCTCATCACGCAGCGATTAATCAAAGCCGTGATTGAC
>JBPCOJ010000091.1:0-22060 GCA_051000345.1 Pyrinomonadaceae bacterium
AACGCCGGAATTTGTATGTTGACTGAAGTGTGCTGAAGCCGCAAGCTTGAGCCACACAGGATGCCGGTGAAGCCGTGCTGGAATTATGACTTGCAAGTCAGTCGGTCAGACAAGCTCCCGGTATCCATCCCTTGTAGCGCATTGAGGTCGGACAGTATCCAAAGCCGCTTTCTATTTGAAAGCTGAGCTTGCATTTGCAAGTTTGACCCGCGCCGCAACTTATCACCAGCAAGGAGTACGATTCATGACCTTATCTACGCTCGGCATTGACATTGCCAAACTAAAGTTCAACGTCTGTCTCATCAACTCAAGCGGTAAGCTCCGTCATAAAGTCTTCGCTAACACTTCGACAGGCTTCGCACAACTCCGCGAGTGGCTTGTAAAGCAAGGCAGCGAGTGTGTCCACGCCTGCATGGAAGCTACGGGCACATATGGCGAAGCACTCGCACTCTTTCTTCATCAGGCGGGGCACACCGTGAGCGTGGTTAACCCGGCAGCCATCAAAGCCTTCGCCGGGAGTCGCCTCTCGCGCACGAAAACAGATCGTGTAGATGCCGAACTGATTGCCCGGTTTTGCCTAGCACAGGAGCCACCTGCATGGTCGCCTTTGCCAGCAGAAGTGCGCGAATTACAAGCACTTGTGCGTCGTCTGGAATCACTTATCGAGATGCGAGTGGCTGAAGAGAATCGGCTCGAAGCTAACATTATGGTCAAAGCAGTCAAAGCCTCGGTCGAAGAGTTGATAACTCATCTTTCAGCGCAGATCAAGCACACCGAAAAGCTGATCCGCAAGCACATCAAAGACCACCCGAAGCTGAGAGAGCAAAGTCGGTTACTGGATTCCATCCCCGGCATCGCACAAACGACCGCTGCCGCCATCCTTGCTGAGATCACAGACTTCACGCACTACAAGAGCGCACGGCAAGTCGCCGCTTACGCCGGGTTGGTGCCACGCGAACGTGTGTCGGGAAGTTCAGTTCGTGGGCGCACAAGGTTATCAAAGATCGGTAATGCGCGGTTGCGTCGCGCACTATACTTTCCGGCGATCACAGCACTGCGGTGTAGTCCCTTCTTTCAAGCGTGGGCGAAGGGGTTGCAAGAGCGCGGCAAGTGCAAGATGAGTATCATCGGTGCGGCAATGAGAAAGCTCATTCATCTTGCTTATGGTGTGTTGAAGACGGGCAAGCCGTTCGATCCTGAATGGGCAAAAGAAGCACAAAACGCTTGACTCGCAACACAGTATCTGACCGGCTGCGAGCATAAAGCATTCAACATAATCGAAGCAAAGATTGATGAGAGGCTGGCAGTCGAGCAGTCCGGTCGAATGACTTGTTAGATTGCGCCGTTGGTTTACAGGCGAACTGTAGATTTATACGCTTCAACTTTTCACTCGATAACTAATTGAGACGCAACCGTTTTTGAATTCTTGGCTCTTAATTAGTTCTAACTCAACCTGATGACTAATTTCGTGAAAGAGCGGAATGCCTGAACCAAGCAATACCGGATGAATGGTCACTCCGACTTCATCTATCAAGTTTGCCTCGAAAAGCGGTTTCGCCAATAAGCCGCCGCCCATTACAAAGATGTCTTTGCATTCTTCAGTTCTCAATTTGCGAATAAATTTGGCAGCATTTTCTCCTATGATTTCCACATTTTTATCTGAACTTTCCTTTAACGTATGCGAAAGGACATAGTTCTTTACGCCCGGAAAGGTCGGAAATGGCGTGCCGCTTTTCAATACTGGCTCATAAGTTTTGCGTCCTATTACCACTGCGTCAATGGTCTTCCAAAATTCTGTCATGGCGGAAGCGGCTTCCTCGCCCCCAAGAATCCAATCAATCGCACCATCTTTGCGGGCGATGTAATTATCGAGACTGTTAGCAAGGCTAAAAATTACTTTTCGCATTTTCAACTCTCCTCATTTTCATATCATCCAAAAGCGAGAGCAATCTAACTATTCATTATACGGCTTCGGGTGCGCGGCGTGGTATCCAGAGGCGGAAGCGGCTGCCTGCGCCGTGCTTTGATTCGACGGTGAGCGCGCCGCCTAAGGCTTCGGCGAGTGTTGTGCAGATGGCGAGGCCGAGGCCGGAGCCGCGCCCTGCTTCCTTTGTAGTGAAGAACGGCTCGAAGATGCGCGCGAGGAGTTCCGGCGCGATGCCGCGTCCCGTGTCTGCGACTTCGATGCTGATGCGTTCATTGCCATGCGCCTTCGTTGAAACGGTGATGCGCCCGCCGCCGCTGCTCTCGTTCGCAAAGCCGTCGAGCGCGTTGCTTAAGAGATTGTCGAGCACTTGTCGCAGCATCGCTTCGTCGGTGGCAACTTCCGTTATTTCAGCGTCGAGCGCGACGGTGAATTCAACCTTTGTGCCTGCCGCGCGCTGCTGAAAGAGTTTGACGACTTGCTCCGCGATGTGGTTGATGTCGCAGGCTTCGCGGCGGGCGCGGCGCTGGCGCGAGAGATCGAGCAGCCCGCGCGTGATGGCTTTGCAGCGCAAGGATTGGCGCACGATTTCTTCAAGGTAAAAATTCCAGTCGAGTTGTTCGGCGACGCCGCGCAAATGCTCGTCGTCCCGCACATCGCGCTGGATCGCTTCCGCGCAGGTCGTCACGGCGGCGAGCGGATTATTGATTTCATGCGCGACGCCCGCCGCGAGTTGCCCGATGGTCGCAAGCTTGCGCGAGCGCGATAATTGCTCCTGCACATCGGAGAGTTCCGTCACGTCGCTCCAAGTAATCACGCTCGAAGTCTTCGCGCCGCTCGCGTCTTCCAAAGGCGCAACCTGCACCAGATAACGCCTGCCGTCTTCGGCGCGCAAATCGAAGGAAGATGCGGCGGGCTTTCCGAGTATGGATTCGTCGGAGTCTGTGCGATGAACGACTTGCTTCATGTGAAAAGCCGAAGCGCGCTTGCCGAAGAGTCTGGCGAAGGCGTCCGCCGACGACATGCCGATGATGTCTGCGGGCGTGAGTTCCATCATCTCCGCCGCGTGCGCGTTGCAGCGAACGATCTGCAAATTGTGGTCGTGAACGATCACGCCGTCGGAAATCGCGTCGAAGGTTTGTTCCCAGATGCGCTTGCCTTCGCCGATGCGTTCGGAGAGTCGCGCATTTTCCAGCGCGAGCGACGCCATCTCCGCCAAGCCTTCGAGAAGCTGTTTTTCGTTTTCCGTAAACTCGTGCGCCGAGCGAAAGCCGACGATCAATGCGCCGAGCATTTCATTGCCCGAACGCAGCGGAGCAAGCGCCAGATCGCGCACGCCATCGGCGCTGTGCAAAGGGAAATCTACGGCTAAAGGGCCGTTCGGCTCTCCTATGTTTTGGATAATGATGGTTTCGCTGGCACTCGCCGCGCGCAACGCGAACTCGCCGCGCAGTGGATTGACAGGCTCTTTTTCAAAGGCTGCGTCGAGATGACGAAAACCGCTGACGGCCTTCCATGTGATTGTTTGATCGGCAAGGGAAAGCGCCGCGACACTCGCCGTATCCGCGCGCATGATGCGCTGCACAGTCGCCGCCACCGTGCGCAACGTTACAGAACTTTCCGTATGCGTTGTTGCCGCTACTGCTGCCGCGCCGTTTGGCTGTTCGCGCGCTGCTTCATTCGTGCGCGTCTCGTCGCGCTTTTGTGCGTCTGCTGCTGTTGAATTCATAAGAGGTTCTGCCGGAACGCTTGTTGACTTTTGGTCTCTGTGCGGCGGGTGATGCACGCGGCTCGCTCGCCGTTATTGAAAGGAAAATGGTCGGGTCTGCGACGAAAGCCGCACTGCCTTTCTACGCGCAGACTTTTCTACGCGTTGGAATGCCCGGCGGTCAAGCGCGAAAACATAATTCCATGAATTCCCGACGGGCTTCCACAGCCTTGCCTCACGCGCGAGCGACGGCAAGCGCGTTGCAGGTAGCGATTCTAGATTGCGTGCGACGCGAAACAATTAATTGTAGGGGCAGCGGCTTGTCCCTGCCCGCATTGCGATTACATGAAACACGGGCAGGGACAAGCCGCTGCCCCTACATAAATCTTAATCAGCCGCCGCAAATTTATATCAATCGTCGGCGCTCTGTTGCGCTCCTATCCTCTAATGCTCGAACCGGAATCCATCTTTCATGCCTTTTACACGCGGCATACTCTTTGCCATTGAACGCTCACGGTAAACATATTTTCAATGAACGCCGCGCGTTCCAGAGGAGACTTTTAGTGTTAAAGAGAATTTCTTTCATCGCACTCGCCATTGTCCTGCCGCTTTTATTCGGCAACGCTCACGCGCTCGCGCAAACAGACGAGCATAAGTTTGAAGTGGGCGCGCTTTTTACTTCGCTTCAACTCGACGATTTTCCGTCGCGCGGTTCGCTCGCAAACGAAAACGTGACGGTCAACGGCATCGGCGCAAGAATGGGTTACGACTTCACTGAAAACATTGCGCTCGATGCGGAAGCAAGCTTTTTCCCCGAAACGCATCTCGGCAATAATCAGTTCGGACAAAAAACTCAAGCCTTCGTCGGCGTCAAAGCGGGCAAGCGTTTCGAGCGCTTCGGCCTTTTCGCCAAAGCCAGACCCGGCGTAATGTTCATCGGCGAAATCACTTCATCGCTCGATTGCAGCGCAGGGCGCAACTTCACCGTCTGCCGCCCGAACCACAACAACTTCGCCTTCGATGCAGGCGGCGTCGCAGAATTTTACCCGACAAATCGCGCCATCATTCGCGTCGATCTCGGCGACACGATCATTCGCTTGAAACAAAGCGGCGGCCTTCTTTTCCCCGCAACGTCAACGACAAACACGACCAATAATTTTCAGGCAAGCATAGGCTTCGGCTATCGCTTCTAAACGAACGACAAAATATTAGCGATGCTGACTTATGATTGCACATCGAAAGTTTGACGGAATGAAAAACAAAGTCTGCGAGAAATGTATGACGCTGCAAAATAAAAAGGGCGACACCTTTGGAGCGTGCCGCCCTCTTAAATCCAGATGCAAATTAATGCGTCAAGCGTTTTCTAATCGGCGACGGGCGCGACGGCGCGAACTGCTTCGGAAACTCCGTCCGCATACTTTTTGAAATTCTCGTTGAAGCGCCGCGCGAGGTCGCGCGCTTTTTCGTCGTAGGCGTTTTTGTTCGTCCAAGTATTGCGCGGCGTGAGAATTTCCGCCGGAACTTCGGGGCAGGAAACGGGAACGCCGACGCCGAAAACGGGATCGGGTTTTGTCTCTATTTGCGCGAGGCTGCCGTTTAGGATGGCGCGGATCATCGCGCGCGTGTAAGAAAGTTTCATGCGCTGGCCTGTGCCGTATCCGCCGCCAGACCAACCCGTATTGACGAGCCAGCAGTGCGCTTTGTGTTCGGCGATGCGCTTGCCTAACAAGTCCGCGTAAACGCCCGGATGCAGCACCATAAAGGGCGCGCCGAAGCACGTCGAAAAAGTCGCTTCGGGTTCTTTGACGCCCCTTTCCGTGCCTGCGACCTTCGCCGTGTAGCCGGAGAGGAAATGATACATCGCTTGTTCGGGCGTGAGGCGCGCAACGGGCGGCAGCACGCCGAACGCATCGGCGGTCAGCATGATGATGTTTTGCGGGTGGCCTGCGTAGCCTTCCGGCACGATGTTCGGAATGCTTTCGAGCGGGTAAGCGGCACGCGTGTTTTCTGTTTTCGAGGCATCATCCAAATCGAGCGCGCGTGTCTCTGGATTGCAGACGACGTTTTCCAAAACCGTGCCGAACATGCGCGTCGTGCGGTAGATGTCCGGCTCCGCTGCGGGCGAAAGCTTGATGACTTTGGCGTAGCAGCCGCCTTCGTAATTGAACACTCCATCATGTGACCAGCCGTGTTCGTCGTCGCCTATGAGACGGCGTTCGGGGTCTGCCGAAAGCGTGGTTTTGCCTGTGCCGGAGAGACCGAAAAAGATTGCCACATCCTCTTTATCCCCGACGTTCGCGGAGCAGTGCATACTCATCACATCTTTTTGCGGCAGCAGATAATTGAGAATCGTGAAGACGCTTTTTTTGGTTTCGCCCGCGTAGGAAGTGCCGCCGATTAAAACTAATCTTTGCTCGAAGTCGATCAGGATAAAAGTCTGCGAACGCGTGCCGTCGCGCTCCGGATCGGATTGAAACGAAGGAATGTTGATGATCGTGAATTCCGGTTTGTGTGCTACTCCGGCATCTGCTTTGTTAATCAACATCGTGCGCGCGAAAAGCGAATGCCACGCGAGTTCGTTGATGACGCGGACGGGCAGAGTGTAATTCTTGTCGGCTCCGGCGAAGGTGTCTTGCACGAAGAGATCGCGGCCTTTTGTGTGCGCCATCATGCGGTCGCGCAGGGCGTTGAATTTTTCGCGCGTGAACTCTTTATTGACTTCGCCCCACCAGACTTTATCTTCGCTCGAAGGCTCGCGAACGATGGCTTTGTCCTTCGCGGCGCGCCCCGTGTGCTCGCCCGTATCGACGACGAGCGCGCCGTGATCGGAGATAATCGCTTCATTGCGGCGCGCGATTTCTTCGTACAATTCGGGTGCGGTCAAATTCCAGTAAATCGTTCCGGCGTTTGTAATCCCGTAATTTTCCAACCCGTAGTCTGTGCGCTTGTGACCCTTTTCCTGCATGATGAATTCCTTTGCAAAGTAAATTTACGCCGCCCGTCGGGTAACGCTTTGAATGATGCTAACGACGCAGCGGCGATGACGAACGAATCTACTAATTTCTTCCTGATCGGTTTTCCTTGTTTTCTTCCTTCGCTGTCTGGCGGCGTTCGTGCGCGAGTTCGCGCAAAGCGACTGCCAGATCACGCGCCGCGCGTTCGAGCCGCGCCGCGCATCCTTCCAAATCCGTCGGGTCTTTATTTGAACGCATGGCGACGGCTGCGAGCGCCGCTTCGATTTGTGAATCAAGGCGCGCCGCTTCGGTTTCCGTTTCCTGTTCGGCGCGCGTCGGCTGAGAAAGTGAAAGTTTGGTTTTCATAACTTGCTAATCCGATTATCCGGTGAATCGATATTTTGAATAGTGTTGCGCCGACGAAAATAATGCTTGCCCGCGCGCCTGCCCTTACACGCGCAACTTATACGTTGTCGCCGAACGCCGCCCTTCAAATTCTAAAATTTTTGGTGCGTTATGTCTTACAACAATCATCGTGTTTCAATCAAGTCTACACGAAAACGAGCGTGCAATCATCTACGGAAACCGCTTTGCAGATTTCGCCGCCGTTCATGAAAGAAAAGCGCGCAAACCACATTGGCGCGCCGCTCATAAGTTTGACAAAGAGCAAAGCAGTCGCGTATAAAAACTCTTCCGTGCAAACAATCTTACGAGAAATGAAAGCCGCAATTCACGAAATCTTCGGCGCGCATCATCTTTGCCATTGGCGCTTTTCTCATGGCATACATCATCGCCATGAAAAGGGCGGCGCGCCTTGTGTAAGTGGAGCAAGCTAGCGCGGGCAGCGAACCGAAAACGCTTGTTCCGCACTCGCAAGGAATCATAAGCCACGCGCTGCCGTTTAAGAACATCACGGCGGCGCGTTTTCTTTTTTGTTCGACGTATAATGACACTTGTTAAAGCTATTTTATGATCGAATCGCTTTCTAAAATCCCGAACGGCGTCAGGTATCACTTCGGCACAGAGGCGCGTTTGCGTCGCCGTATCGAAGACGCGGCGATGGCTGTGTTCGACGGCTGGTCGTATGAAGAAATCTCTACGCCCGCCGTCGATTATTACGCCTTATTTGAACGCGGCATGGGCGCGCCGGAAGCAAGCCGCGCATTTCGTTTTACAGATACTGACGGCCTTTTGCTTGCGCTTCGCCCGGACGTGACTTCATCGGTTGCGCGCTGTGCCGCGACGCTCTTTGCAGACCGCGCGCGTCCGCTGCGCTTGTGTTATACCGCCAGCGTGTTTCGCCAGACCACGCGCTCGCACGCCGAAGCGCGCCGCGAATCGACGCAACTCGGCTGCGAACTAATCGGCGCAAACTCCCTCGAAGCCGATCTGGAAATGCTGCTCATCGCC
This sequence comes from Pyrinomonadaceae bacterium, assembly GCA_051000345.1. Taxonomy (GTDB): domain Bacteria; phylum Acidobacteriota; class Blastocatellia; order Pyrinomonadales; family Pyrinomonadaceae; genus JBHENC01. The sequence continues at coordinate 7,997 of JBPCOJ010000091.1, forward strand.
GCCGAAGTTTTAGAGAAACTCAATCTCGTAGAGCATTGCTGTATTACCTTGAGCAGCGTCGAGATATTCAACGGCATCGCGGAAAATCTCGCGCTGGATGATGCGGCGCGCGAAACGATGCGGCAATTAATAGACTTGAAGGATGCCGCCGGACTCGCAAGCTTTCTCGCGCAATACGCGCCCGATGAAGCCGAACGCTTTGCGCGATTGACGCGTCTCTCCGGCAAGCAATCGGTATTGGATGAAGCGCGCCGCGTCATCACCAACAAACGCTCGGTTGCCGCCCTCGACAGGCTCGAAGAATTGTGGCGCGTCATCGAATCGCTCGATCAAACAAAACGGTTCGAGATTGATCTGGGCGACGTGTCCGGCCTCGATTACTACACGGGATTGATTTTTAAGATTTATGTGGCGGGCGCGGGCGCGCGTGTCGGGCGCGGCGGGCGTTACGATAATCTGACGGAAAATTTCGGACGCCGCGAACCCGCGACAGGCTTTGTGCTGGAACTCGACGGCATCACCGATGCGCTGGCTCGTCGCGCGGGCGGCGATTCACTATTCAGGGAAAATACAAACGTTGATAGTCAAAGCGGCGCGCCTATCGAAGCGCCAAACGCAACACAGCTTTTCCTCGAAGCGCGCCAAAAACGCGCAGGTGGGGAACGTGTTTTACTTAGCGGAAAGAGTGAGGAGTCAGGAGTCAGAAGTCAGAAGTCAGAATGAAGCAAAATACATGCGACTCTTTGCCGCGAAACATAACACTCAGCAACGCGACAATTTTAGGCGAACGAGTACGCGCGCATTCTTGTTGTTCTTACTCTGTTTCCTGACTTCTGATTCCTGAATACGAGTCTTAATTATGCTTGACCAACTGACCATTGCGATTGCCAAAGGCCGTATGCAGGATGATGCGTTTCGTTTGCTGCGACACGCGGGCATAGTGGTGAACGAAGAGGCGTTGCGTTCGCGGCGTTTGGCGATTGAAGACGAGAGCGGGCGTTATCGTTTCGTGTTCGTCAAGCCTGCGGACGTGCCTGTTTACGTCGAACACGGCATCGCCGATTGCGGCATCGTCGGGCGCGACGTGCTGCTCGAATCCGAAGCCGATTTACTGCAACCGCTCGATCTGAAAATCGGATTCTGCCGCATCGCGCTGGCGGCGGGCGAAGGCAAGTTGACGAATAGTTTCGGCGCGCTTCGCGTTGCGACGAAATATCCGCGCGTGACCGCAATGCACTTCGGAGCGCGCGGCGTCCCAGTCGAAATTATAGAGTTGTCGGGTTCCGTCGAACTCGCCGCCGTGCTCGGCTTGAGCGATTGCATCGTTGACGTAGTCGAGACGGGGCGCACGCTCGCCGAAAACGGTTTGAAGGTCATCGAAGAAATCGCCGCATCGACGGGGCGGCTCGTCGTGAATCGCGCGAGTTATCAATTAAAGGCGGCGGCGGTTGCCGGACTCGTCAACGCGCTTAATGAAGCAGTGAACAAAGAGACAACAGCGTGATCGAAATCATTCACAGTTCAGAAATCGAGCGTCGCCGTGAAAAATTGCGGCGTATCAGTAGCCGCAACGTCGCGTTTGAAATCGGATTGCTCGCGGACGTGACGAAGATCATCGAAGACGTGCGCGGGCGCGGCGATGCGGCGCTCATTGAATACACGCGACGCTTTGACGGCGTTTCGCTTCAGCCCGAAGAATTGCGCGTGACGGAAGATGTCTTGCGCCGCTCCGCCGAACGCGTTGACGCGCCTGTGCTCGAAGCCTTGCGCGAGGCAATAAGGAGAGTGCGCGCGTTTCACGAACACGAACGCACGGAGACTTGGGAGATGCGCAGCGAGCGCGGCGTGCGTCTGGGGCAACGCATTACGCCCATTGAGCGCGCAGGATTGTATGTGCCGGGCGGCACGGCGAGCTATCCTTCGTCCGTGATTATGAACGTCGTGCCAGCGCAGGTTGCAGGCGTTCCGCGTCTCATCGTCACGACGCCGCCGCGCTCCCTCGCGGAAACTCCGGCAGTCGCCGCCGCGTTGCTCGAACTAAATGTAACGGAGATTTATCAGGTCGGCGGCGCGCAGGCCGTTGCCGCGCTCGCCTACGGAACGCAAACGATTCCGCGCGTCGATAAGATTACGGGGCCGGGCAACAAATATGTCGCGGCGGCGAAGAAATTGGTCTTCGGCGCAGTCGGCATCGATTCGATTGCGGGGCCTTCTGAAATCGTCATCATCGCGGACGAAACGGCGCGCGCAGCATTCGTCGCGGCGGATTTGCTTGCGCAGGCAGAGCACGACGAAGACGCTTCCGCCGTGCTGATTACGACAAGCGACGAACTCGCGCGCGAAGTTGCCGTAGAAGTTGCGAAACAAACAGAGAGCCTTTCGCGCCGCCGGATCATCGAGCGTTCACTTCAGCGACACGGCGCAATTATCGTCGTCGATGACATGCGGGAAGCGTGCGAGTTTGTGAACGAGTTAGCGCCGGAGCATCTGGAAATCGTGACGCGCGACGATGACGCGGTGGCGGCAAACATCAAACATGCCGGAGCGATATTTTTCGGCGCGCACACGCCTGAAGCTGTCGGCGATTATTTTGCCGGGCCGAATCACGTTTTGCCGACGGGCGCATCCGCGCGTTTCTCTTCCGCGCTCGGCGTAAATGACTTCGTGCGCCGCACAAGTATCCTTCGTTACTCGCGCGAGGAAATGCGAGAGACCGCACAGATGATCGCCGCACTCGCGCACGCCGAAGGTTTAGACGCGCACGCACGCTCGGCATTGATTCGTATTGAAGCAGAAGAGTAGTTGCCGTTTAGATGAATCTCGATTCAGATGAAAAAATTTCTCGATACCATTATTAAACCGCCCGTGCGTGAGCTTCGCGCGTACACGCTTTCGCCGGATCGCGCGGCGGTGAAGATTAATCAGAATGAGAATCCTTGGGATGCTCCGCAGGCGCTCAAGGAAGAGAGTTTGCGGCGCTTGCGTGCGCGCGAGTGGTCGCGTTACCCGGATTTCGTTCCGCAGAGCTTGCATGAAAGACTCGCGGGCTTTGCGAATTGGACGCCGGACGGCGTGATCGCGGGAAACGGCTCGAACGAATTGATTCAGGCGCTTTTGATGGTAACAATCGGCGAAGGACGGCGCGTGCTGATTTCGGAGCCGACGTTTGCGCTTTACAGGCAAGTTGCGACGGTGCTCGGCGGAGAAGTGATAAGCGTGCCACTGACCTCTGCGTTGACGTATGACACGGGCGCGTTGCTTCAAGCAATCGAGCGCGATAAGCCGGACGTAACGATTATTTGTTCGCCGAATAATCCGACAGGCTCTGTGATGAGCGATGATGAGTTGAAGCGCCTTCTCGAAGCGACGAATGGGATTATCGCGGTGGACGAAGCTTATTTCGAGTTTGCGGGACACACGGTTGCGCCTTTGCTTGAAGCGCACAAAAATCTCGTCGTGTTTCGCACGTTCTCGAAAGCGATGGCGATGGCGGCCTTGCGCGTCGGGTATCTTTTGGCCGCGCCGGAACTCGCGCGCGAAATCGGCAAAGCCGTGCTGCCTTATAATCTCAACGCCGTCTCGCAAACAATCGCCGAAACAGCCGTCGAGATGTACGACGAAACGCTTGCACCGCTCGTCAAAAAAATCATCCATGAGCGCGCAAGGCTTTTGGTAGAACTCGGAAACATCGACGGATTAACAGTCGTGCCGTCGCAGGCAAACTTTATGCTGCTGCGTTTCTCAAATGCAGAGCCGCGACGCGTCTTCAAAGAACTTTTGCAGCGCGACATACTCGTGCGCGACGTGAGCAGTTATCCGATGCTGGGTGATTGCCTGCGCGTGAGCGTCGGCACGCCAAAAGAAAACGATACACTGCTCGCGGCGCTGCGAGAAATCGTCAGGGAGTCGAAATGAATACTCAATTGCAAACACAACGGCGCGCGGCTGAAGTCGAACGCAAAACAAAGGAAACGGAAGTCCGCGTCACGCTTAACCTCGATGGCAGCGGGCAGGCGCAGATAAATACGGGCGTCGCGTTTCTCGATCACATGCTGGAGCTTTTCACGCGGCACGGTTTGTTCGATCTGGAGATAACGTGTCGCGGCGATTTGCATATAGACGACCATCATTCAGTCGAAGATGTCGGCATCACACTCGGTCAAGCATTCGCGCAGGCTCTCGGCGACAAGGCGGGCGTTGCGCGTTACGGCGCGGCGTATGTGCCGATGGACGAAGCGTTGTGCCGCGCGTGCGTCGATCTGTCAGGGCGCTTCTATCTTGTTTATGAAGTGGAAACAGAGCGGCATACAGTCGGAAATTTCTCCGTCGAGTTAGCAGAACATTTCTGGCGCTCGCTCGCTGAAAATTTGCGTTGCAATCTGCACATAGATTCTCTGCGCGGGCGCAACACGCATCATATTCTCGAAGCCACGTTCAAGGCGACGGCGCGCGCTTTGCGTGAAGCTTGTGCGCGTGATCCACGTGTCGAAGGCGTCTTGAGCACGAAGGGAGCGTTATAAATTTCGTGGCTGCTAGTGACGCTCCGCGCGTGGCGATTATCGATTACGGCGTCGGCAATCTGCGCTCCGTCGAAAAGGCTTTCGCGGCGATGAATTGCGAGGCTGTTGTGAGCGGCGACGAACAGGTGCTGCTCGCCGCCGAACGATTAGTGCTGCCCGGCGTCGGCGCATTTGCGGCCTGCATGAACGCGCTCAAGGAACGCGGCTTCGATGAGCTTGTGCGCGAGCGCGTGAGCACAGGCGCGCCGCTCTTAGGCGTGTGCGTCGGAATGCAAATGCTGTTCGAGGAATCGGAAGAGTTCGGGCAAAGCGATGGGTTAGGATTGCTGCGCGGACGCGTGCGCCGCTTCACGAACGAACTTTTAGTGCCGCAGATGGGCTGGAATCAAGTGCGAAAAACGAGCGCGCATCCGTTGCTCGAAACCATCGACGATAAAACTTTTTTCTACTTCGTTCACTCTTTCTATTGCGATGCAGCGGACGCCGAAGATGTCATCGGCGAAACCGAATACGGCGTGGCTTACAGTTCGATTGTCGCGCGCGGGAACATTTGCGGCGCACAATTTCATCCCGAAAAAAGTCAGGCGGCGGGCTTGCAGCTTCTCAAAAACTTTGCGGAATGCGACGTGAAAATTTTAAGGCAGCAGTATGCGTGTCCCTGTTGCGGTTACTTAACATTAAGCGAAAAACCGCCGGGAACTTATGATATTTGCCCGATCTGTTTTTGGGAAGATGATGACGTGCAATTTAACGATCCAAATTATGAAGGCGGCGCGAACAAAGTATCGCTCAAGCAAGCTCAACGAAATTATGTTGACTTCGGCGCATCTGAACGCAGAGTATTACCATACGTTAGAAAGCCAAACGAATTCGATAGGCGAAGTTCAAACTGAAAGCCACGATAACGTAACCTGCGAGGCTATCCCGAAAAAACTATTGATGTTAGCGAAACGTATTATTCCATGTCTCGATGTTGATCGCGGGCGCGTGGTCAAGGGCTTGCGCTTCGTGTCTTTGGTTGACGCGGGCGATCCTGTCGAGCAGGGCAGGCGGTATGATTTGGAAGGCGCGGACGAGTTGACGTTTCTGGACATCACCGCGTCGTCGGACAAACGCGCTATCGTCGCAGAGCTTGTGCGGAGAGTGGCCGACGAGGTTTTTATTCCGCTCACAGTCGGAGGCGGCATCGGCGCTGTCGAAGATGTGCGCGCGGTGTTGCGCGCGGGCGCGGATAAAGTTTCGCTGAACACGGCGGCGGTGAAGCGTCCCGAATTAATCACGGACGGCGCGGCAGTCTTCGGCACACAGTGTATGGTTGTGGCGATTGATGCGCGGCGCAGGAATGCTTCGCGGCCTGAAGACGGTTGGGATGTGTGGACGCATGGCGGGCGCGAGAATGTCGGATGGGACGCCATCGAGTGGGCTGTGCGCGCGGAGAAACTCGGCGCGGGCGAGATACTTTTAACGAGCATGGACGCGGACGGAACAGGGGACGGCTACGATATTGAATTGACGCGCGCGGTCTCCTCTGCGGTGCGGATTCCCGTGATCGCTTCGGGCGGCGCGGGGCGGCTCGAACATTTTTATGAAGCGCTGACGGCGGGCGGAGCGAGCGCCGTGCTTGCCGCCACGCTTTTTCATTTCGGGCATTTGAAGATCGGTGAAGTCAAAGATTACTTGCGCGGGCGCGGAGTCTTGATGCGATGATTAAAATTGAAGACGTAAAGTTTGACGAGCGCGGGCTTGTTCCGGCGATTGTGCAGGACGCAAAGACGCGCGAGGTGCTCACCCTCGCTTATATGAATGTGGAGAGTCTGGCGCGCACGCTCAACAAGCGTGAAACATGGTTCTGGTCGCGTTCGCGTGCGAGGTTGTGGCACAAGGGCTCGACTTCCGGCAACACGCAGCGCGTTTTGGACGTTCTGGTCGATTGCGATAAGGATGCGCTCGTCGTGCTGGTTGACCCGGCGGGGCCTGCCTGTCATAGGGGCGCAACGTCGTGCTTCAACAATGAAGCAGGCGGAGCGTGGGCGGAGGAGAATACCGGCTCCGATAAAAGTGCGGATGAAGACGACGCGGCTGATTTGGGCGCGATCCTCGATAAGCTTTACGTGTTGATTGAAAGCCGCAAACAATCGAGGCCGGAAGGCTCATACACGACGTATCTTTTCGATAAGGGTCTGGACAAAATCTTAAAGAAAATCGGCGAAGAATCTGCGGAAACGATCATCGCGGCGAAGAACGAAGACGCGGCGGCGCTCGCCTGTGAAGCGTCCGATCTTCTTTATCACTTGATGGTGCTGATGGTCGAACGCAATGTGAAACTCGACGACGTGCGCGACGAACTTGCGCGGCGAAGCGTAAGAAGCGAAGAACGCAAAGAGCAATGAACGAACACGAAAGACACGTTGAAGAACTTTCGTCGCTGCTCGAATTTGCCGTAGAGATAGCGCGCGGCGCGGGCGACATTACCCTGCGTTACTTTCATCAGTTGACGGCGACGACGATAAACGTTAAGGCTGATGGTTCATTCGTTACGGCGGCAGACGCCGAAGCCGAAAGCTATTTGCGCGCGCGCATCGCGGAGAGATTTCCGCATGACGCGATTCTCGGCGAAGAAGAAGCGGCGCGCGAAGGCACGTCAAACCGGCGGTGGATAATTGATCCGATTGACGGCACGTATTCATTTGTTCACGGCGTGCCGCTTTACGCGGTTTTGATCGGTCTGGAAATCGAGAATGAACCAATCCTCGGCGTCATCAATCTTCCGGCGCTCGGCGAGATTATTTATGCGGCGCGCGGGACGGGTTGTTTCTGGAACGGCGAGCGTGCGCGCGTTTCATCAACCGCGATGCTCGATGACGCATTGCTGTTATCGACGGATTTCGGAACGTGCGCGGCACACGGCTTCGGTAAGGCTTCGGATGAATTACAATCGCGCGTGAAAGCGCGCCGGACGTGGGGCGATGCCTACGGCCACGCGCTCGTCGCAACGGGACGCGCTGACGTAATGCTAGACCCTGTGATGAACGTGTGGGACTGCGCGGCGCTCTTGCCTATCATCGAAGAAGCGGGCGGCACGTTCACGGATTGGCACGGCGCGCGAACGATTCACGGCGGCAACGCCATCTCGACAAACGGCGCGCTGCTCGGCGCGGTGATGGAAATTATTGGCGAACAGTCGTATGTGTAAAATGCGTTGGGCGTAACAGTTGTATGATTATAAATATAAATAGAGAGGATGTTCGTTTAGCTAAAGCAGATGAATCCGATATTTGGACTTTTGGCAATGAGGTCTTATACCGACTCTGTTGAGAACACCCCGAACATAAAAGGCCTGATGTCATTGCCGCAAAAATATGGCTAATTGGAAGGTCGTATGCTGCGGCAGTAGAAAGACGGAAAAATATTGATGCAGATAATCCAATCTCTAACGATGGTTTTTATAAAGAGAAAGTAGTCCCAGCCATAATCTCATCTGAGTTAGATGAGAAATTGAATTCCTTACGTCAATTCTCAAAAATAGACGCTCACAGTATTGTTTACGTGCTGGAAGTGCATTGGTATTTAGTTGATCATCTCCATGAGATTACTGACCAGTATAAGCGGTCTCTTGCCTCAAAGTATTTGCACTTTCATAAACCGAATCTGTTTTATATCTATGACAGTACCGTTGGCGCAGGTTTATCTAAAGCGATGCCGAAATATAGAATCAGAAAATTTCCTAGCGACGGTAAGTTTGATGCAGTATATGCCAGCTACGCTTTCAGGCTGCTTGAACTTCAAAAGGAGATAAAACAGAGGTTTGGTGAGGAGCTTACTCCGCGACAGTTAGATAGGATGCTTTTGAGATTAGGCGTTAAAGATGTAGCCTGAAAATAAACAGGCTGCGCTTAACAAGTCATTCAACCCAACCACTCAACGGTTTACTTCTTGTCGAATTTCCTTGTGGTCAGATTCTATGCTGTGCATTCGCGGGCGGCAACTCAGTTTCAGCGTTAATTGCTTGCCGATGGCTTGATGCTAAGCAGCGCTTTGTTGCTCGTTGTTCCGTGCAGGCTGATGCTAACGGACACGTCGCCGCCGCCCGCGAGTTCGTCGGGTAATTTCACGGTTATTTGTGTGAGCGAATCGAGGTTCGGAACTGTTCCGGCGTGCTCGACTGCGAGCGCGTAGATTCTGTGCGCGGAGTCTTCGGCTTGCGCGGTGACGGCGGCGGAAGCGTTTTCGTTGGGAAGAAGCGCGAGGTTAGCGGCGAAGAGCGTGATGCGCGTGTGGTTGTCGGCGCTGAAATTGCGCGTGGTGAAAATCGGCAAGGGATCGCGCATCAGTGTGACGGAATCGACTGCCGCAAGGCGGTTCGTGTTTTCTTCTGTGAGCAGTACGGGCGCGCTCTGTGTGGTTTGGCCTGTGGCATAGCCGAGATTGCGGAAGAGGTCTGCGATTACTTGGTGGCCTAGTTCGCCCGGATGCACTCCCGACGGATCATAAGGCGAGATGTAGCCTTTGTCGCCCGCGTCTTCGTCGCCGTTTGCGCCGTTGAAGGCTCGATAAACTTTCGCGCACGGAATGTTGTTGGCGGCGGAAGTGACGGCGATGTAATTGTTAGCGTCTTCTATAGCGGTTTGCGATTGCGTGTAACCACAGATTAGGAGTAGCCTTCCGGGATGCAAGCCTACTCCTTAGATTTACGTCAACGAGTCGTGCGCGCTTACGAAGCGGGGCATGACTCGATAGCCGAAGTTGCCGAACATTTCAGCGTCAGCGCAGGCTTTGTCAAGAAGATGGTGCGGCAGTGGCGAGCGACCGGCGATGTGTCACCTTTACCGCACGGCGGCGGCAAGCCGACGAGCCTCTCAACGCAACTGCGACAAAAGTTGCGCGGCTATGTGCGCGAGCAATCCGACATCACGCTCACCGAGTTGCAAGACTTCCTGTTGACGCAAGAACAGACGAGCGTCCATCCGGCGACAATCAGTCGGGCGTTGAAAGAACTTGGCTTGCCGCGTAAAAAAAGAGTCTGCTAGCCAGTGAACGCAATAACCATAAGCGCGCATGGTTTTGGCGGCGCATTAAGGCACTGGACGCGCGCCGCTGCCGCTTCATTGATGAAGCGGGCAGCAATCTCAGCTTGACGCGCCGCTATGGACGCGCTCCGAAAGGCTGCCGCGTGACAGAGAGAGTGCCACGTAACTATGGCGCACAGACTTCGATCATCAGTGCGGTTGGACTTGGTGGCGCGACGGCGACGATGACGGTTGAAGGTGCAGTTGATACGGCAGTCTTCAACCTCTATGTCGAGCATATCTTACGCCCGACGATTGAGGCTGGCGATGTTCTGGTTTTAGACAATTTGAGCGCGCATCGTGCCAGTTGTATTGAGGAAGTTGCCGCCGAGTGCGGCGCAACTGTCGTCTGGTTACCGCCGTACTCGCCGGACTTCTCGCCGATAGAATTGATGTGGTCAAAGATCAAGACGGCATTGCGTGCGGCGAAAGCGCGCACTCGTGAAGAACTGGAACAGGCTTTGGTCACGGCACTCGAACTTGTCACTCCGGCTGACTGCGAAGGCTGGTTCAGCCACTGCGGTTATTAGGTTACATCCAATTGCAAGCCGCTATAGGTAAAACTTAAGCGCCGGAAACTGTTTGACGAAGGGATTGTAAATGTCCATCGTGCGAATTACAGTGTTGCTGGTGCTGCGCAATGCGAGTATTTCCGCGATGATGGCGCTCCAATTCGCTTTGAAGGTCGCAACGGTGCTTCTGATGCAATCTTGATTATCCGCGCCGCCGCACGTGCCGCTCTGGTAGCTATCCTTGATGCGCAGAAAATCATTGCCGCCGATGTCAAACGTGATGATCTGCGAATTGGCAAGCGAGTTGCGAAAGGTCATGTCTGTCCGCAGGGCGTTTAGCAGTTGAGTGCTCGTCCAACCGTTTCGTCCTAGATTGTTCAGGAGAACAGTTGATCCTGTGTCGGTCTGGACATAGCTTGCGTAACGCGGCACGTAACCGCCGCGACTAAAATCCAGAATGCCGTAAGCGAGCGAATCGCCGAGCGCCGTATAGTTCAGCGAGCCGGAAGCCGCCGCTTGGACGGGAAGAGCAAGCTGCGTGGTTAATAAGACGACAAGCGACGCGACTGCGAGGATGCGTTTCATAATTTTAAGTTGCCAGCGTGTTCGCTGAATTCAGTTTATGGATATAAGGGAAATGATGCACCCGGCAAGATTCGAACTTGCGACTTCTTGATTCGTAGTCAAGCACTCTATCCAACTGAGCTACGGGTGCATATTTTGAGGCAACGCGAAACTAGAAATATACGGACGAGCCGCGCGCGTGTCAAGCGACGGTTTAGAGCAACGCGCTACGGTTTTGCCGGTAACTGCGTGGCTTTGAGTTACCGCGGAGTTACCGCGCGAAGTAGCCGGGGCGCGTGCGAGCGATTAGCTCCGGACGCGTGACTTCGATGCGTATGCGGCGGAAACTTCCGTCGCGCGGGCGCGGGGCTGGCGGCTGATAAGCGATGGTGTAGAGCGTGCGTAGTTCGGCGGCGACTTCGGCGTAGATGCGTGATAGTTGGTCGAGCCGGTTGATTTCGTTGAGACGCCCGCCCGTGCGGTCAGCGAGCGTTTGCAGGCGCGTGTGCGCCGATGTGTAAATCGCTATTTGCGTCGGGTCGGGAAAGGGAATGCGCTTGACATCGCCGGACGGCAGCGCGAGCGGATAAATCGTAACGTTCTGGCGATCAGCAGCCTTGAGCACGGCGTTCATCGCCGGATTAGCATCGGGTTTGATGAAGGCAATGGCCTCTTCGTTTGTTTGCGCGCGCGCGGCGAGTTCGCGGTCTGTGCGGCGCAAGTTAGAGTCGATGCCGTCGGTTAAGACGACGATGGCCTTGCGGCGCTGTTTTTCTACGGCGAGTTTGTCGAGCGCAAAGTCGAGCGCCTTATAGAACTGCGTTTCGCCGCGCCCGTCGGCAATGTCTATTGCGTAAGCGATTTTTTTGCGGTCGGCGGTGAACGTCGTGAGCAGCTTCATCTTATCGTTGAAGGCGATGACCGCGACGCGATCATCCGCACCGAGCGATTCGATAAAGCGCAGCGCGGATTGTTTGAGCTGCGTGCGAAAGGTCAGCGTAGAGCCTGAAACATCTAGCAGCAGCACGAGGCTGAAGGGCTTTTGGACAGGCTCGAAGTTAATAATCTGCTGGCGCACGTTGTCTTCATAGACGGCGAAATCATCGCGCGAAAGATTCGTCACGGGGCGTCCCTGTGAATCTGCAACGCCGACATTGAGTTGCACCAGATTCGATTCGATGCGTATCGGTTCGTCTTGATCCTGCGCAGAAACTTGCGTTGCAAACAAACACAACAACAGCGCGAGTGAAGCGAAGTGCAGGCAAAGCGTTTTGCGAAAGGCGTATGCGGCAGAAAATCGAAGGCAATTCATGTTGACAATCAGAACCAGAAAAATTTCGTGTGCAATATATAACTGAAAAATTTCCCGGTATTTTACAATGAGCCGAGATTTTACGCACGCGCGCAAGGGCGTTTCATCGGACGCGTTCGACGAACGGCGGGTTGCTCACAGAGGATATTGAGCAAGCGGAAATAAGCGCGAGGGCGTTGTCGCGCAAGAGCAAAAAGGAAACGCGCGTGCCGCTTGTTTATTGACTGCATTGTGTTGGGGACAACGATGCAGGCCGTGAATAAACTCTATCTCTTACAAGACAAGAGCGAAGTAATTAACTCCCGAATCGAGCTGTGCCGCGCGATGAGCATTCAACATCTTGAAACAAGAGAACGATGAAGGCCATGCTATCAAGGCGTCGTGCTCGAACGCCTTGTCGGGCGAGCGCATCAGCGACAGCTTGCCCTGTAAGCTTATAGCTCCGGCACAGACAAGTTGCGGCAAATCTTCTTGGCAAGCTGATTGGATATTTCCGTGTGTCGCGGTACAGCCTCCACCGCGCCCGTTTTCGGATTTGTCCACAAAGAATGTTCCTTGCCTTCACGCTTGAGGTAACAGCCATGCTTCCGCAGATGCCGCAACAAAGACCCGCGCTTCATTGCACGACAACCATCTCACGAATGGCATTTTGCGGCACGCCGCGCAAGGCATCTTCACGGCGATCTTTAAGAATAAGAGAGATTGCTTCCGCTAGATTTCCCCGGCATTCTTCAACCGTGTGGCCTTGACCGTTGGCTCCCGGAATTTCAGGACAGTAACCGATAAACCATTCTTCGTCTTGCTCAATAATAGCTGTAAACTCGTTGTGCATAAATCTTCTCCTGTTCGAGAAATAATTTACATCAAGTGGCTGGTAAATGCAGACTGCCCGCGCGCCCAACGATGGAATTGACGTGGGGCGAAACCGCCGCCACACAAGTTTAGGGTGAAAAGACAACGCGATAAGAAAGTCGCTGTTTCGCCCTCACGTCCATTGAATTGTTCGCTGTGTCGTGCGGATTAACACGCTACTCTGCCTAAGGACTTTGCTTGTCCTCAACTTCGTGTAATTTTTCAAACCAATCCCACAATTCTGGAAAATCTAAATCTTTTGGAACAGGATTGTTGTCAATAAACATCGCATCAACATACTGATTTATGTATGCCTCACCCGTTCTGCGAGGATGGTTTGCTATCCACGAATCATAAAAATTATCGTGAACTTCGTAATGATGCGTATGTATAAATGGCTTCCACGTCTCTCGTAAATCATCCTCTTCTCTTATATCAATAATTTCCGTTTGCTCCATATAACGTGAGTTCACATCACCCCAAGCAGTTTTCATAAGGTCAATAGCACTTATGTCAGACTTCGGTGCGCCATAACCGAAAACAGTTATCATAAAGGCATTTTGCATTTGATTGTGCAAATCACTCCACTGCTCGGAAATAAAATTGTCTAAATGGTAATTTTTCTTGCCAATTGGATAAAGCAATTTTGAAGGTATAAATCTTTGACCGCAATGACTACACGCAGCTCCTAAAACTCCTGTAACTTTGTCCCTATGACAAAAACCAATCATCACGTTACCGTGTAAAAATTGGAGTCTAGGTAGTTTGAATCCTCTGCCGTTCATCCCATTTCTTCTGAGTGCCTGCACCAAAAACGGGTCCCAATTGAATGTTGCAATCACGCCCTTGCTTCTCAAAGAAAGAACAAGATGGTCATAAATTGTAGGCTCATCTTTTATTTCCAATGAGCTAAAATAATCGTAAACGGCATCTTCTAATTTCTGTTTAAGATTTACAAGTTTTGCGTTATTGTGAATTTGGTCGTAAATATCTTCAAAGTTTCGTCCTTTGTGAGGGACACCTGCATTATCCAACATTGAAGATAAATCTAAAACGTCCACAAAATTAAGCATTGAAGGAAGTTTTTTACCGTTTTTGTCTCCATTCGGGAAAGCCTGAATACTCGCACCAGCACCAAGCACTACAACGTGAGGTCGCTGCATTTTAACTTGTGCTATCTCGTCTTCTGCGCTAAATAACATTCCCATACTAAGCACTCCAACTTTCAGTTACAAGAA
>JBPCOJ010000030.1:0-61056 GCA_051000345.1 Pyrinomonadaceae bacterium
TTTGTGTCGCGCTCGGCCATCGTCGGCTCGCAATCATTGACACGAGCCGCGCCGGGCATCAGCCAATGCTCTCGGAAGACGAGCGCTACACGCTGACCTTCAACGGCGAAATTTATAACTACATCGAGCTGCGGCGCGAACTCGAAGCGAAGAATCATCGCTTTCGCACCGACACGGACACGGAAGTGTTGCTCGCGGCGTTCGCTGAATGGGGCGCGGCGTGTTTGCCGCGTCTGAACGGCATGTTCGCTTTCGCCGTCTGGGATGCGAAAGAGCAAACGTTGACGCTGGCGCGCGACCGCACGGGCATCAAACCGCTTTACTATGCGCATGTGCCGACTGCTCACGGCGCAGACGCATCTTTTATCTTCGCCTCTGAAATCAAAGCCATTCTCGCGTCCGGTTTGATTGACCGCGCGCTGGACATGGAAGCGCTCAATCAATATCTGACATTCTTGTGGACGCCCGATCCGTTCACGCTTTTTCACGGCATCGAGCAAGTGCCGCCCGCGCACGTCTTAACTTTTCACGACGGGCGCACAACCTTGCGCGAGTGGTGGGATATTTCCTTTGACGAAATCGAAGAAGGGCGCAGCGAGGAATGGTGGCAAGAGCGCACGCTGGAAACGCTCGCGCGCGTCGTCTCTATGGAAATGGTGGCGGATGTTCCGCTCGGTTCGTTTCTGTCGGGCGGCGTTGACTCGTCCGTGCTTGTCGCATTAATGAAAAAAGCGGGCGGCGGGCGGCGTGTTTCAACTTACACGGTTGGCATCGAAGCAGAAGATTTGCGTTACGATATTGTCATGGATGATGTCGGCTGGGCGCGTCGCGTCGGCAAACTTCTCGATACCGATTATCACGAGATGATGCTCAAAGCGGATGTTACGGAGCTTTTGCCGAAACTCGTTTACCATATGGATGCGCCTGTGACCGATATGGCAATCCCCTGTTATCTCGTGGCGCGTGCGGCGCGCGAGACGTTGACGGTGATGTTGTCGGGCATGGGCGGCGACGAAGTGTTCGCGGGTTACCCGCGCCAGATGGCAATGAAGATCGCGGGCGCGCTCGACATTGTGCCGCAGATTGTGCGCCGCCCGTTGATGCAAATGGCGACTTCCGTTCTGCCCGGCGGATTGCCCGGACGCTTCACCGCGCCGCTTCGTAACGCGAAGAAATTTACGAAAAGCGCCGCCCTTGATTTCGAGAATCGTTATCTAGGCTACGGCACGTATTTCACGGATGCGGCGAAAGATCGGCTTTACACAAGCGACGCGCGCCGGAGTGTGCAGGGCATGGACGCCTACCGCGAACACCGCCGTTATTTCTCGCGCGTTCGCCACGCCGCACCGCTCAATCAAATGCTTTACGTTGACTTGAAAACTTTTTTGCCGTGTTTGAATCTGACGACGACAGATAAGACTTCGATGGCGGCGAACCTCGAAGTGCGCGTGCCGTATCTCAATCAAGAGCTTTTGGAACTCACGGCGCGGATGCCCGTGAAGCTGAAAATGCGCGGACTCCAACGCAAATACATTTTGAAGCGCGCCGCCGAAAAGCTTTTGCCGAAGGATGTCGTGTGGCGAAAAAAGGCTGGCTTCGGCGCGCCGATTCGCTCTTGGCTGCGCGGAGTGCTGCGCCCGATGGTGGAAGATTTGCTTTCGGAAAGTTCGATCAGGCGGCGCGGATTGTTTCGCCCGGAAGAAGTGCGGCGCGTCATTGACGCAAACCTCTCCGGGCGTGAGGATTACAATTTGCAAGTCTTTCAATTGCTCACGCTGGAGATATGGCATCGCACGTTTATCGATGCCGGATAAAGAGCGCGGACGATTGAAGCGCGCCAACATCTTACCTAAAATGTATCTAAACTTGTTTGTTTCTGCTTTGTTAATTCATGTCTGATTTTGATTACGAATTGAAGAATCGCGTGCGCGCGTTCTGGCAGGCGCATCCGTGCGGCACGAAGTTCGCCGACGCGGAACCGGGTACGCGCCGCTTTTATGAACTCGTCGAAGAGCACCGCTACAATAGCGAGTGGCACATTCCGCAGGCGGCAGGCTTTGCCAGCGCACGCGGCTTGCGCGTTTTAGAGATCGGCTGCGGGCTTGGCACGGACGGCGCGCAGTTTGCCCGCGCGGGAGCCGTTTACACCGGCGTTGATTTAACGGACGCCGCGACTGAGCTGGCGCGCAAGCGATTCGAGTTGTTCGATTTGGCTGGCGATTTTCGCAGGGCGGACGCGGAGAAGTTAGACTTCGCGGATGAAAGTTTCGATCTGGTTTATTCGCACGGCGTGTTGCATCACACGCCGGACACGCGGGCAGCGGTGCGCGAAATTCATCGCGTGCTGCGACCCGGCGGGCGCGCCGTCGTGATGCTTTATCATCGCAATTCTTATAATTACCGTGTCAACATTCGCCTTTTCAGGCGGGCGGGCGCGCATCTGCTTAAACACGATGCCGGTTTGCAACTCGTTCATCGCTTGACGGGCGAACCCGTCGAGTCTTTGCGCGAGCACGCGGCGCTCATCGAGCAAGACGCCGAAAGCTATCTTGCGCCGGGCGAGTTTCTAAGCCAGCACACGGACGGCGCAGGCAATCCGCTGGCGCGCGTTTACTCTGAACGCGAAGCGCGCGAGTTGTTCAAGGATTTCGCCGCAGTGGAAACCCGCCTGCACTTTTTGAATAAGCGCTGGCTGCCTGTGATCGGAAACGCCCTGCCGCGTTCTTTGGAAGCGAGACTTGCGGCGCGCATGGGCTGGCATTTGTGGATTTATGCGCGCAAAGGACAAGGCTGAAGAATCAATTTGAAGCAGCAACGAGCGCAGTCGAACGCGCGTTGCAACATAGTATTCAGTGAAGCCTATTTGCCTTCGTGTTTAAGCGGCGCTCGTAATGTCTTTGTACAAATTATTCAATCGGGCGATATGCGTGTCAATGCCGAATTCCTGCAACGCCCATTTTTTTGCTTTTGCTCCAAGCTCTCTGCGCGCTGACTCGTCCTTGATGAGTTGTAAAAGTTTTTGCGCCAGATCATCCGCATCCTGCACGCGAAAAGTGCGCGCGTAAATTCCCGCGCCGGACACTTCGATGAGCGGCGGAATATCGGAAACGACGACGGGAAGCCCCATCATCATCGCTTCGACGACGGCGATTCCGAACGTATCTTCAAGCGATGAAAAACAAAAGATGTCGAGCGAGGCAAGCACGTCCGCAACGTCAGAGCGCTTGCCGAGGAAATGAACGCGATCATCAATGCCTTGTTCGCGGCAATAATTTACACAATCATCGAAGAGTTCCGGCGCTGTGCCGGAGCGCCCGCCGACAAACGCAAAGTGAGCGTGCGGCGCGCTGGCGAACACCTGCGGCAAAGCTTTGCAAATCGTCAGTTGATCCTTTTTGACGATGGGGTAAAAATTGCCGGTCATGCCCAACAACAAATCGCTGTCGCTCAAATCGAGTTCGGCGCGCAAAGGGCGGCGACGGTTCGCCGCATCCAGCCGCTTCGCATCGACGCCGTTATGTATGACGCGAAAGTTTTTCTTCACATTAAATTTTTCTGCTTCTTCAAGGCGCGCGAGATAGCCTTTGCTGACGCTGATGTTACCGTCCATGCGCGGAACGAGAAAGTTCAGCGCCATTCTATTTCGCGTGTCGAAAGCGCCGCCATGAAAACTGAGCACGCGTTTGACTCCTGTGCCGAGCGTCGCAAGGTAAGCAGGCAGAGCTTCGACAGCCTGATGGCTATGCACAATCTGAATGCGCCGCTCTCGAATGATTTTGCGAAGCTGGGCGATGAGTTTCAAATCGAGCGGTGAGCGGCGCGGCAAGCTTATAAAGTCCACGCCGGATGCGCGAAAATCCTTTTCCAAATCTCCGCCGCCGGTGGCGACGAGCGTTAGTTTTAGATTATTCGCCGAAGCATTGCGGCAAACATCCAGCATCAGCATCTGTGCTCCGCCGCGCGCAAGAGTATCGAGCACATGCAGAACTCTCGGCGGCGGATGCGAGTCGATTTCGCTTGATGGATAGACCACTTTGGTTTTGATTACAGGCAAATTATAAAACGCAGGACGGCGCAGCGGCGATCAATAGAGCGCCTATAATATATACTAGACGAGCGTGCTTGCGTTGTCCTGTGCATTTCAAACTCGTCGGGTCTTTCGCGCGCATTGCTCCATGTCAAAGCATGAATCCGCCAAACAACCAATCGAGCGCTTCGGTTTCAGTCGTCGTGCCGTCGTATAATCACGCGCCGTTCATCGAAAAGACTTTGCGCTCCGTTCTTAATCAAACGCAGAGACCGCTGGAGTTGATCGTAATCGACGACGGCTCGCGCGACGATTCGCCGCAGATTATCGAGCGCATGTTGAAGAATTGCGCGATGCGCTGCGAACTGATTGTGCGCGGCAACAAGGGCTTGTGCGCGACTTTGAACGAAGGGCTGGCGCGCACGAAAGGCGATTTCTTTGCTTACTTAAGTTCGGACGATGTGTGGCTTCCGACCTTTCTCGAAGCCCGCCTGAAACTGCTCGAAACTCGTCCGGCTGCTGTGCTTGCTTACGGCAACGCATATTCGATTGACGAATTGAACAACGTGCTCGACTGCACATGCGATTGGGCATCATATACAGATGGCAACGCGCAGGAAGGGCTTTTTGCGCGCGGCCTTGCGCCGATGAGTCCGACGGTTGTGTATCGCCGCGCGGCACTTGAGCGCTACGGATGGAACGAAGCATCGAAGCTGGAGGATTACGAGCTTTATTTGCGCTTGAGCGCGGACGGTGAATTCGCCTTCGATCCGCAAGTTTTGTCGGCGTGGCGCGTGCATTCCTATAACACGAGCCGCGATCTGGAGTTTATGGCGACTGAATGGCTTGCGGCGCAAAGCCGCGTCGGAACTCAAATCGGCCTTGATTCGCGGCGGCTTGCCGCATTGCAAACATCACTCAAATGGAAATGCGCGGAGGATTTTATGCGCGCCGGGCAAAAGCGTCGCGCGCTTGATCTTGTGTTGCATAACATGCGCGGCACTCCGTCCGGCGCTTCCCTCGCGCGCCTGCTCGCGGGCTTATTGATCCCGCACTCGATCAGGCAGCGGCGCAGACTTATCATGCAGCAGCAAGCGCGCAAGCGTTACGAGCATGTCAGAATTTGACGCATAAATATTTTGGCATCCGAAGCCGGACTGGAAATTTACAGCATGATTTATGTTCCCTTGCCGCTTCTGCCCTGTTGCTGAAAACCTCTCGCTTGACGCACTCCTTTCCCGACGCTTAGACTAAAATGTTAAGTGGGAGCTGGAATTTTCATCACGCCGACGTAAGCGAGCATCAGGAGTCGCTGCCAATTTCCGCGCTGCGTGTTGTCTTCAAACTCGGCAGAGAAGATAAATTTGGATGGACGTAACCGACATCAATGATAAAGAAGCGCCCGCGCGTGAATCGCAAATACAGCGCGGCGTTGCGACGGCGATAAATGGTTCATCCGGCGCGGGCGTTCCCGCTTCGCTCTACGAATACACAGTGACGATTGAAGCGTCGGGGTCTTGGGCGGCGCTTGATTTGAAGGAAGTGTGGGCGTACCGCGAGTTGCTTTTTTTTCTGACGTGGCGCGATGTTAAAGTGCGATACAAACAAACGCTTTTGGGCGCGGCGTGGGCGATATTGCAACCGCTTTTTACGATGCTCATCTTTTCGCTTTTTTTCGGCAAGCTGGCGGGCATCAAATCCGACGATATTCCGTATCCGCTTTTCGCTTACGCCGGACTCTTGCCGTGGACGTTTTTTTCCAACGCCGTCACCAACAGCGGCAATAGTTTAGTCGGCAGCGCCAATCTCATCACTAAGGTTTATTTCCCGCGCATCATCGTTCCGGCGGCGGCAGTCTGTGCCGGACTCGTCGATCTCGCCATCGCGTTTCTGATTCTGATCGCGTTGATGATTTATTACAGCGTCGCTCTTTCGTGGAGTTGGCTGTTGTTGCCGTTTTTCATCTTGCTTGTGACCTTGCTGGCAACCGGCGCGGGGCTATGGCTCTCCGCCTTGAACGTCAAGTACAGGGACATACGCTATGCGCTGCCTTTTTTGATTCAACTTTGGATGTTCGCCTCGCCCGTTATTTATCCTTCGAGCATCGTGCCGGACAAATGGCGCTGGGCACTGTGGCTCAATCCGCTGACGGGCATCATCGAAGGCTTTCGCGCGGCGCTGTTCAATCGAAAGCTCGACATGGCGGCGATTGCCGTTGCCGCCGTGCTGACCTTCGCGTTGCTTATCTGCGCGGCTTATGCTTTTCGTCGCACCGAAGACGGCTTCGCGGACATCATCTGAAACGCGCATGGAACCCATCATCACAGTCGAGCATTTGAGCAAGCGTTACCAGATCGGCGCACGCCTGAAATCCTACGCGACGCTGCGCGAAACGATTGCCGGAACCGCGCGCGCCTCGCTCAAAAAGCTGCGCGGCGACAACGCATCGAGCAAAACGAACGAAACGTTGTGGGCGCTTCGTGACGTAAGCTTTGAAGTGAATGCGGGCGAAGTCGTGGGCATTGTCGGGCGCAACGGCGCGGGCAAATCGACTTTGCTCAAGATTCTTTCGCGCATCACTAAACCGACTGTCGGGCGCGTCGTGCTGCACGGGCGCGTCGGCAGCCTTCTGGAAGTCGGCACGGGCTTTCACCCGGAATTGACCGGGCGCGAAAACATTTTTTTGAACGGCACGATTCTCGGCATGAGCAAGTTCGAGATCGACAAAAAATTCGATGAGATTGTCGAGTTTGCCGAAATAGAAAAATTTCTCAACACGCCCGTCAAACGCTATTCGAGCGGCATGTACATGCGTCTGGCGTTCTCCGTCGCAGCGCATCTGCACCCGGAAATTCTCGTGGTCGATGAAGTGCTCGCCGTCGGCGACGCGCAGTTTCAAAAAAAGTGTCTGGGGAAAATGGGCAACGCCGCGCGCGAAGGCCGCACTGTAATCTTCGTCAGCCACAATATGGATGCCGTGCGCAAGCTTTGCACTCGCGGCGTGCTGCTCGAACAAGGCGGCGTGGAAATGATCGGCGATGCCGACGCCGTGATAAGAAAATATCTGGACGGCGGCACAGACGTGCGCTCTGCGTATACGATTCCGCCGCCCGACGCGCAGGAAAACGCGCCCGGCTATGCGTATAAACTCGTAGTCGAAAACGGAAACGGCGAACCGACTGTTTCGATAGCCGTAGGGCAAGCTTGGCAGGTGCGCGTTCATTTCAGAATCACGCGACGGACGGAACACTTTATCATCGCGCTCGGACTTCGCAGCAGCCGCGACGGAATTCCGCTTCGGACGAGTTGGAGCGTGCCGCAGACAATCGAGCCGGGCGACTATGAGGTCATCTTCCGCGAGACGAAAATCATGTTAGGCTCCGGTCAGTACGGATTGGTCGTAGGGCTTTCCACGCACGAACGCACATTCCATTACAACGACGAAGCGGGAATTCTCGATATTGCGGAGTACAGCGACATACCGAATCTGGTGAAAACATCGCACGTCGGATTCCTGCTTAATCCGTTCGATATATCCATTCAAAAATCGGAATAAGTAATAACAAAGTCGTCGCCGCATAAAGCGAAAACAGAGCGCGTCGATTTACTTAAGGCATCGTATTTATGAAGGCCGGAGTATCCGTTATCATCCCTGCTTGGAACGCCGCCGCAACCATCGGGGAGACGATTCAGAGCGCCTTGAACCAAACACACGCGCCGCTCGAAGTGCTCGTTTGCGACGACGGTTCGAGCGACAACACAAGAGAAATAATCGAAGCCGTCAATGATTCGAGAGTACGCTGGATTGACGGCGGCAGAAGAAGCGGCAGGCCAGCCGTGCCGAGAAATCGCGGCATCGCGCAAAGCACGGGCGAATGGATTGCCATGCTGGACAGCGACGATCAGTGGCTGCCGGAAAAATTAGCCGCGCAGTTAGCTCTCGCTGAAAAACTCGATTGCCGCGCCGTCTCCACCAACGCGGTTAGATTCGTGCCTGCGAAGGGCGCGGCGGGCAATCTGCTGTCATGGAGCAAAGAGCGCATCACATTCAATGATCTTTTGGACATCAATCAAGTCGTGTGCAGTTCGGCGTTGATTCATCGCTCTGTATTCAAACTCGCGCGCGGCTTTCCCGAAGCGCCCGGCTTAAAGTCGATTGAGGATTATGCCTGCTGGCTGCGCGCTGCGACTCAAACGGACTTCGCTTATCTCGCCGAGCCGTTGGTAATTTACAGGGATGATCCCGTCAATAGCGTGCGAAGCGCAGATGTTACTTTATTGAGCCAGCGCCGACTCGCCTTCACAGATTTTCTGGAATGGACAACCGCGCAACAGCAATCGGATAAAGCAGTCGAAGGTTTTGCGCGGCAAGTAAAAAGAGAACTTCAGCGAGATTACTGGCGCAGACAGGCGGGCAACGTTCGCCGCATCAAACAAAAAATCAAAAGTCTCGCCGCCTTCAAATAAACATTCTCCACCAATGAAGATTCTTCATACAGTCGAGTTTTATCATCCGTCCGTCGGCGGAACGCAGGAAGTCGTCAAGCAGATTTCCGAGCGGCTGGTGAAGTCAGGGCATGATGTGACAATCGCAACCACACAATTGCCCGAACGAAACGCGCGCGACTTAAACGGCGTCCGCATTGAAGAGTTCGAGGTGTCCGGCAATGCCGTGAGAGGCTTGCTTGGTGAAACGAAAAAATACGAGCGATTTCTCGTCGAATCGAATTTCGATGTCGTGACGAACTTCGCCGCGCAGCAGTGGGCGACTGACGTGATGCTGCCGTTGCTCGATTGCATCGAAGCGAAAAAGGTTTTCGTGCCGACGGGATTTTCAGGGCTTTATTTGCCAGCCTATAAAGAATATTTCGAGGCGATGAAAGCGTGGATGCGGAAATACGACATGAACGTGTTTCTCTCCGATGATTACCGCGACATTAATTTCGCGCGCGAGTGCGGATTAAAAAACTTCACCGTTATTCCAAACGGCGCGTCCGAAGAGGAGTTCAACGCAAACACTCCGCACGCGGATATTCGTCGCCAAATGGGAATCGCAAAAGATTGCTTTTTGATTTTGCACGTCGGCTCGCACACGGGAGCAAAAGGCCACGCCGAAGCAATTGAAATTTTCCGGCGCGCGCGAATCGAGAATGCCGCGTTGTTGATCGTCGGAAACGATTTCGGCGACGGTTGCGCGGGACGCTGCGCGATTAAAATGAAGTTGTTCAAGTTGTCGCCGAAAAGATTGCTCGACGATAAAACACTGATCGTCGCGTCGTTATCACGAAAAGACACGATTGCCGCTTATCTGGCGGCGGATTGTTTTCTATTTCCGTCGAACGTCGAATGCTCACCGCTCGTGTTGTTCGAGTGCATGGCCTCGAAGACTCCATTTCTGACGGCAGATGTCGGCAACGCTGCGGAAATCATCGAATGGTCTAAAGCCGGACGATTGCTGCCGACGCAAAAGGATTCTAAAGGCAATAGCAAAGCGGAAATAAAATCATCTGCCGCAATGCTGACCGACATCTATAATCGCCCGGATGAAAGAGAAGCGATGCAGCATTCCGGTTATGAAGAATGGTCGAAGCGCTTTACATGGGCGCGCATCGCACAGAGTTACGAAGAGATGTACAGGAGTTTGTTATTACCTCGATGAGAATTTTCTACGCTTCCGACACCACAACCAATTCCGCCTTCCAGTCGAATTTATGGCGGCACAATCTTTATGAATCGCTCGTTGATTTAGGCCATGATGTCGTAGAGTTTCAGTATGATTTGAGCGAGACGTTTCGGAATCTCAATCCAATTGATCCCGGACGCGCAAAGTTCATCGCGCGCAATCGTCCGCGAGTATCGAAGGCACTGCTCGCGCAGATAAAGGCAGCGCACGAGATTCGTCCAGTCGATTTGTTTTTCAGTTATTTCTATGACGCCTGCGTGGTGCCTGAAACGCTCGACGAAATTCGCTCGCTCGGCATAAAAACAATCAACTGGTATTGCAACGGTTCCTATCAACTGCATCTGGTCAAGGAAATTTCGCCGCACTACGATTGGTGTCTTGTGCCGGAAAAATTTCGCATTAAAGATTACATCGCAATGGGCGCACATCCGATTTATTGTCAGGAAGCGGCGAATCCGAACTTCTATAAGCCGTATGATGTGCCGCAAGAATTCGATGTCGCCTTTGTCGGACAATGTTACGGTGATCGTCCGGCCTATATAAAATATTTGCTGGATGAGGGAATAGACGTGCGCGTGTGGGGCGACGGCTGGCGCAAGCGTTTCGCCGCGCAGGAAACCGACAACGCCGAATCGCGTTCATTGCAAAGAGCCGCAGAAATCGGACGAAAGCTACTGACGCGGCAAGGCTGGCAGGCGTTGTCGAGCCGCGTAAAAAAGAAAATCCAATCCGGCGCTCTTGATCCGGCGGCAGATGAACAGGAAACGGAAATCGCTTTGCCGGAAGCTATCTTGGGCGGAACGCTGTCGGACGGGGAAATGATTCAAATGTATAGCCGCGCCAAAATCAATCTGGGATTTTCCACTTGCGGCAACACGCACAAAACAAGGAACCGCATCGTGCAGGTTCGCTTGCGCGATTTTGAAGTGCCGATGAGCGGCGGGTTTTACATGGTCGAGTACATGGAGGAATTAGAGGAATTTTTCGAGATCGGCAAGGAAATCGTTTGCTACGCGAACGCGGCGGACATGGCGGAGAAAATTAAATATTATCTTCAATACACGGACGAGCGCGAAGCGATTCGACGCGCCGGACACGAACGCTGTTTGCGCGATCACACATGGCAAAAGCGTTTTCAGATGGCGTTCCGGGAAATGGGATTGACTTGAAAGCCATGTCCGCAGAGCCGCTGGTGAGCATTATCATGCCCGCTTACAACGCCGAAAAATATCTCGCCGCCGCGATTCAATCGGCGCTGGAACAAAGCTACCGGCGATGGGAATTGATTGTCGTCGATGACGGCTCGACGGATCGCACGGCGGCGATTGCGCGCGACTTTGCGGTGGCTGACGAACGCATCGAGTATGTCTTTCAATCGAATAAAAAATTGGCGGGCGCGCGAAACACGGGAATCAGAGAAGCGCGCGGCGGACTCATTGCATTCCTCGATTCCGATGATTTATGGACGCGTGAAAAGCTCGACTTGCAAGTTAAAAAAATAAAGGAAACAGGAGCCGACGTTGTCTTTAGCAGCGGATTTCTTTTTCCCGAAGACGACGCATCGAACGAAAGCAAAACGTTTGCGACGCTCTGCGGCAAATTCAGCGGGGCTGAAATGTTTCCGCTTTTGTTCACCGAAAACAGGCTGCCGATTTTATCTGCTGTCGTGCGACGTGAAGCATTAGATAGCGGCAAACTGTTCGATGAAAGCGAGGAGTTTCATTACGGATGCGAGGATTATGATTTGTGGCTACGTTTGGCGAAGAGCGGCGCGGTCTTCTACGGAATGCCGGAAAAGTTGGTGCGCTATCGTGTTCATGGAAATGCGATGAGCAGCAAGAAAATCGAACTGCTCGAAGCCACGCTCGCTCTGTTGCGAAGATACCGCAGTGATGAAAGCCTCGATGAAAGCGAGGTAAGAAAAAGGTTCAGAGGCGTCTATCGCGCGCTTATCGCGGCGTCGATTGAGGAAGGCAATATTCGCCAAGCGAAGGAATACGCGCGCCTCTGTGCCAAATGGGAACCGCACGAATTGCTGGTCTTTTTTCATCTGGCGCTGGTAAAGTTTTTGCCGCGCGACTATGAGCGCATCAGCGAACATTTTTATAAAGCCGGTGGCGCGTTGAAAAGATCGAGCGCGACGCTGCGGCAAAAACTATACGGACAATCTTAGTTCCCTGCCCGCCAGTTCTATTGCGCAACACATGACAAGCGAATCCTTTAGCGCAACTTCTCTGCCGCTCGTCAGCGTCATTATTCCCGCTTACAACTACGCGCGCTTCATCTCTCACGCAATCGAGAGCGTGCAGGCGCAGACTTATGCGGCATGGGAGTGCATCGTTATCGACGACGGCTCGATTGACGAAACAAGCGAAGTCGTAGAAGAGTTCGCGCGGCGGGACGCGCGCATCAAATATTTTTATCAGGAAAACAAAGGGCTGTCGGCGGCGCGCAACGCCGGAATAAAAAACAGCAACGGCGCGTATCTTCAATTTTTAGACGCGGATGATTTGATCGAAGCGGATAAGCTGGCGCGGCAAGTTGAATATTTAGAGCAGCATAAAGATGCGGACATCGTTTACAGCGCGGCGCGGTATTTCAGCGATGAAACGAGCGAGCGGCGGCATTCAATGCGCGCGACGAATCGAACTTGGATGCCGCAAGCGTCCGGCGACGGAAAACGAATACTAGAGTTTCTGGCGCGCGGAAATATCATGGCGGTTAATTGCCCTTTGCTTAGAAAATCAGTCGTAGATGAAATTGGTTTCTTCGATGAGCGAATGCGCGCGCTCGAAGATTGGGACTACTGGATACGCTGCGCGACTGCGGGCAAGCACTTTCAATTTTCGGATGCGGGAGATACGCGCGCTCTCGTGCGGTCTCATCCACAGAGTTTGAGCAAAAGCAATGAAACGATGATCGCGGCGGCCTTGCGTTTGCAAGATAAGCTGCGAAGCGCAAGGGTCGCGCCGGACGTTGCCGTGCCTTACAGAAAATTAAATGCGCATCTGGAAGCATGTCTGGGCATCGAAGAAACGAAGCGCGGCAATCGCTTGCGCGGTGCGCGAAGATTATTTAAGGCGGGCGCGATGAATAAAAAACTAAAATTATTTGCATATGCGCTCGCCGCTTTGTTTGTTTCAAGGCGACGATTCGAGCAAATCATAGCGTTCTCGATTAGCCAATTCGTCGCAGGGCTGAGGCAAACATCCGCGAAACTTCTTTCATAAAGCTGCGGCATTATCGTTTGATTAAATTGAAGCGGCGATGAGCGCGTCGAGAATGCGCGGCGCGGTGTGACCGTCCCAGAGCGGCGGCAGCGATGAAGCGCGGGCTGATTGTCCGGGTTCGTCGTTGCGCGGCGAATGAAGCACGCGGCGTGCGGACTGCACAATTTTTTCCGTGTCCGTGCCGACGATAATGTTTGTACCTTTTGTGACCGTGACGGGTCGCTCTGTATTCTCGCGCAGAGTCAAACACGGAATGCCGAGCGCCGTTGTTTCTTCCTGCAAGCCGCCGGAATCCGTCAGCACAAGCCGAGCGCCGCTGTATAGCCGCAGGAAATCCAGATAGCCGAGCGGTTCGATCAAGCGCAAATTTTCGTTGCGCTCAATGCGCTCTGCAAAGTCATGTTCTTCGAGGCGCGCGTGCGTGCGCGGATGCACGGGAAAGATAATCGGAACGCTGCGGCTGATTTCTTCGAGCGCATCGAGAATGCGCGCGAACGTCTTTGGCTCGTCCACATTTGACGGGCGATGCAAAGTAAGCACGGTGTAGGGCTTCCCGGCAACGCCTAAATCTTCGCGGATGTTTGAGTTCGCGGAAAGAGAAAGATGCGCGAGCAGCGAATCGATCATCACGTTGCCGACAAAGCGTATGCGCGTCTCCGCGATGCCTTCGGCGCGCAGATTTTCGTTGGCATCCGGTGACGGCGTAAGCAGCAGATCGGAGATTTGATCCGTCAGCAAGCGATTGATTTCTTCCGGCATCTCGCGGTCACGGCTGCGCAAGCCCGCTTCGACATGTGCGACTTTGATGTGGAGTTTCGCCGAGACGAGCGCGCAGGCGAGCGTTGAATTAACGTCTCCGACGACCAAGACCCAATCCGGTTTTTCTTCAATGACGACAGGCTCGAAGCGCTGCATGACGGCGGCGGTCTGCGCGGCGTGCGAGCCTGAACCTACGTTCAAGTAAACGTCCGGCTGCGGCATTCCCAGATCACGAAAAAACGAATCCGACATCGCCGCATCGTAGTGCTGCCCTGTATGCACAACGAGCGGCGCAAACTCATTTGCGCGCCCTCGCATAGCCGCGACAATCGGCGCAACCTTCATAAAGTTCGGGCGCGCGCCGACGACGTTGATAATTTTCAACATGAACGGAAGATGTCAGATATTAGATGTCAGATGCTAGTTGAAAACCGGCAACTACTAACATCCGGCATCTAGCATCTGACATCTACTTTACAACCTTATGATGCGTGCTTTACTTTTGCGCCGCAAACCTTCGTCGAGTGCGTTGCGTGTGTCGATGATGAGTCGCGCAAGACTGGTGACGCGCGTGTAATCGATCTGGCTGTGGTCTGTGACGATTAAAACAGCATCGGCGTCAGTGAGTTCCGCGTCTGTTAATTCGACGGACGATAAGGGTTCGCCACCGGAATCCGTATGCGCGTCATCGAAATGAACTTCCTTAACGTATGGATCGTGATAGCGCACGTCCGCGCCCTTTGTGCGCAGGCGGTCAATGATGGACAGCGCGGGGCTTTCTCTCACGTCGTCAATATCTTTTTTATAGGCGACGCCTAAGAGCAAAACACGCGCGCCGTTCATCGCCTTGCGGTCATCATTGAGGCCGTCGGCGACGAGCTGCACGACGTGTTCCGGCATACGCGAATTGACTTCTTCAGCGAGGCCGATAAAGCGCGAATCGAATCCATGCTGGCGCGCCTTCCAAGACAAATAATGCGGATCGAGCGGAATGCAGTGGCCGCCGATTCCCGGCCCCGGATAAAACGCCATGAAGCCGAAGGGCTTCGTCGCCGCCGCGCGAATCACTTCCCAAGTATCTATGTTAAGCGCGTAGCAGAGCCGCGCCATTTCGTTCGCCATACCGATATTGACGGCGCGAAACGTGTTTTCCAAAAGCTTCGCGGCTTCGGCGACGCGCGCTCCCGAAACGGCATGAACCTGATTAACGATTGAGCCGTAAAGCGCGGCGGCGACTTCTGTCGAATCATCCGTCGAGCCGCCAACGACCTTCGGAATGTTGTGCGTGAGAAACTGCGGATTGCCCGGATCGACGCGTTCGGGTGAAAAGGCGAGCAGAAAATCTTCGTCGAGTTTAAGTCCGACTTCCTCGAACATCGGCAGCAATACTTCGTCTGTCGTGCCGGGATACGTCGTCGATTCGAGAACGATGAGTTGCCCGCGCCGCAAGCGCTTTTGGATTTCTCCGGCGGCGGCGAGAATATAGGAAACGTCCGGCTCTTTCGTTTTTCGCAAAGGCGTCGGCACGCAAATAATAATCGCGTCGCATGTTTTCAAATGATCGAAATCAATGGTTGCGCGAAGTCGCCCGGCATCGACGAGTTCCTTCACGGCGCTCGACGGCACGTCGCCGATATACGATTCACCATTGTTTAGCTGCGCCGCCTTTTTCTCATCGACTTCAAACCCCGTCGCGTCGAAACCCTTGTGCGCGAATTCCACGACGAGCGGCAAACCGACATAACCGAGTCCGATGACGCCGATGTGCGCGCGCCTGTTTTTGATTAATTCCAAAAGCTCATTTTTCATTGTTGCTTTTCCAGATTAAATTTCAGATTAAATAAAGATAGTAAGGCGAAGCCCGCGAGCACCACCCGAACAAATAAGACTATTTGAGCCGTCGGCAGACTGTCAAGCAGGCCTGATTGCAGGTAGTGGGATCAAAGTGCGTTGCTGATGTCACAACATATTCACCCAATTTGGCCTCTGCCATAATAAAAGTCTTCTGACCTTTCAGGCACGAAGGGATTACCAATAAGTTCTCTCAATTTCCCTGCTTGGTTTTTCATGCCAGCAAATCTAATTTCAACAGCATCTATATCAGAGGGATGTAATTCCTCACCCGCCAATCCACGCGCCATCCTTTTACCTATATTACTCCAGATAGCCTTATCAACACTCTTACGCAGCACAAAGTCGCTCACCGAGTAAGCCATGCTCCATGCGCCTATAAAACGTGAATACCTAGCATCGCCTTGCGTTATTGTTCCTTGCTCTAAATCCTTATCGATCTGTTCGGCAGAGTAAACTTTATAAGCATCGAAATCCGTTAGCCACATCTCGACTATCTCTTTGTCGTCATATTCCTGCACCTGATTGCGTAGCCAGCCAATGTATCTTTCAAGTTTCTCTGCGTTGCGATACTTACGCTTATAAAGTATCCACAACAGCCAGTCTGAGCGTGTGCAATTTTCCCATACCTCTGCTAGTGTCTGGTGTTGCGTTGCAAACTCTTGAAATGCTTGTCCCATATCAGAATTCTCAGAAAGGAATTCAGTAACCTCGCTCATATTCACTCTCCCTATTTGTTATACCTCACCGACGCTTCCTTGCATGAATCCTTCGTGAAGCGGCACAAACTAATTTTGCGATGAAGGTATGTGATGAAGGCAACGGATTATTTCACCCACTCGTCGGCAATTTCCGTTTCGACTTTAATCGGCACGCGCGTCACATATTCTTCGCCCGCTGCGCACATCGCAGCCTCAACCGTTCGGGCTATCTCTTCCGCATCACACGCATCCGCTTCGACGACAATTTCATCGTGAACGATATTGACGATGCGCGCCGAAGTGTCTTTTAGTTTATCGTGCAGAAGCCGCAGAGCGCGTTTGAGAATGTCGGCACTCGACCCTTGGATCGGCATATTTTTGCCGTTGCGCTGGGCAAGCGAGGCAGCTTGTTTATCTGCCGGATCAAAAGTAAAACGCGCCAGACGATTCGAGAGCGTGCGCGCGGTACGCTCACGAACGGCGCGGCGCGCGGCTTCCCTGAGCCACGTATCGAGCGCGCGGTAAGTCGCAAAGTAGCGGCGCAGAATATCTTCGGATTCCGTCAACGAAAGCCCCGTCATCATCGAAAAGCGCTGCGCGCCGATGCCGTAAACGACGCCGAAATTCAAACGCTTGGCGAACGAACGCTGATCCGCCGTCACTTCATCGAGCGGCACGCCGAAGACCTGCGCGGCGGTCACGCGGTGAAGGTCTGCGCCGGAATTGAACGCGTCGATGAATCCCTGATCGCCCGTGATATGAGCGAGAATGCGGAGTTCCACCTGTGAGTAATCGGCAATGATAAGTTTGCGATTATCAGGCGCGCGAAAGCAGCGGCGGTATTCTGTGGCGTGCGGCACCTGCTGGATATTCGGCTGAGTGCAATTATGAACGACAATTCCGTCGGCTATAAATTCATGCACGCCTTCAACGGTAATATCGTAAACCTTTTCGATTTCATCAACGGTGATGGATTCTATCTCGACAGGGCGCAACTCTAAATCCAGACAATCGACAATCGGTTTCAGGCTGGGGAGTTGTCCAAATCGGGCGATGAGTTTTTCCACCGATTCGCTTTTGATATATGAGTTTTTGTAGTAAGTGATGAATGGCTTGACGCCCGTTCTCGAAGGCGGCGTCGTTCCGACGGCAACGGCTTCTCTGTAAAGCTGCGCGCCTGAAACAACAAACGGAGTCGGTATACCATCTGTTATTTGCGCAGTGAAGTTGAACGGGCGACTTTTTCTTCCAGAGATAAAGCCGATCTTAGACATAAATCTATTGATGTCGGATTTCTTATTGATGCTAAGTGCAAAGCGGACGGCTCCGCTGAAACCGCTGCGATCATTTCTTTGTTTGATCGTCGAGTAGATGCCCATGTTCGAGAGCATCAATTGCGCTTGCGACAAAAGCTTGTGATTGACGCTGGTTAATCCGATCATGCTTTCGCTGCGGTGTCCGTCGCCTTCAAAGAGGCCGCGAAGAAACGCCGCTTGATAAACGGTGGAAGCGCCGAGCACGGCGAGCGGCACAGCTTTGGTATGAGCATTACCGCGCAACCCGAATTCGGCGAGAAACTGTGCCACACGCGTCGAAGCGAGTTGAAGCAAACGACACGTCTGCGCTTTTACTTCAACGAAGGTCTGCCCGAACAGCTTCGCGCCGTTCGCCATCATTCGATCAATCACGTCCTGATCGTGCCGCTCGAATGCGATGCAAACGCGATCATACAAAGCAGGCGTGCCACTCAAACGCCTTTTCGTCACGGGTCTTTCATGGCGCACGCCGAGAAAACCGTCTGCGACGATCAATCCCGCCAATTCGCATAGTTCGATTGATAGCGTTGTTGGAACGGTAACGGGCTTTCTTGAACGCACTTCAGGAAAATTTATGTCGAGCGGGTAAAATTCATCAAGCTGTTCAGATGCGTCGGATGCTTCGGACTCGAAAATTTTGAGCGACGTATATAGCTTGTCGCCAATTCGCAACTCATTGAGCCTTTTCCATGTATCGGCCTTGCCAGCCAAAAATCTATGGTCTTCGGTTGCGCGTATGCTTCGCCCGTCCTTCAACTGTATTTTATAAACTCGGCGCGTGCCGTTCATCCACGCTTTTTCGACGCGCTTGAATCCATAAGATGTTTTAACGAAATCATCTTCGCGCAGAGCATCCATTCTTTTGAAACCAACCGGCGTTGCCACTAAAGCGTCTCCGGTCAGGCAAGCGAATCTGCCGGTGGGCGCGCCGATCTGGTGAAAGTTGGCGTGGATGCGCTGCGTGTGCGGATTGATGTAGCCGCTTTTCGGGTCGAGTATGTTTTCGCCGTAGCTCGTTAATGATTTTTGGACAGTGCGGTATTCGAGAAGTTTTTTGACGACGGGATATTCTTCCGCTAATGGTTGTAGTTTCCAATTGCGCGTCGAATCCGGCACAGGCACGCCGAGCCGTTTCAAAGCTTTCGTTAATTGCACATGCGAGTCGATATTGAAGTCAACGCGCGTCTCGCCGAAAAGCGAAGCCTGCTGCATAGTGCCTTCGGCGAGCATTCCCTGCAACTCGCCCGCGAGACGCGCGCGCAGTTGTTCGACGTTGGCGATTTGCTCGCGCCAGCGCGCTTGGTCTAAATAAAATCCGGCGAGTTCGAGACCTGCGACGGGCAGCACGCAATCGAATTCGAGCGTCGCGCATTGAATCAAATTTTCCGCCTTCAATCGTTCGACGAGACGCTCGCGCAAAGGAACAAGTATGGCGGCGTCGCGCGCTGCGTATTCCAATTGCGCTTCGGATAATTCGCGGTTCCAATCGCTCAACTGCTCGGCCTTATCGACTCTTTCCTCTAGGTAACGCGCGGCGACTACTTCCAGACTGTGGCGGTCTTCCGTGTTGCCCGCCGAAACGAGTTGGCTGGCAAGCAAGGTATCGAACAAGCCGCCGAGTTCCACGTCCAATTGTCGCTTGATCCATTTGGCATCGAACTTCGCGTTGTGCGCGATCTTGACGGGACGCGCGGCGGCGAGAAGTTTTTTGAGCGGCGCGAGAGCTTCGTCGTGATAAATGCCGTCGCCGTTGTTTGCCGCGCCGCCATTGTTGCCGCCGCTGAAACAATCGAGGTCGATGATATAAACGCTGCCGCCGGGCGCGGCGAATTGCACGAGTCGCACGCGCCCGCTGTAAGGATCGAGCGACGTTGTTTCCGTGTCGAAGCCGACAATTGATTGCTGCGATAATTCATCGCAGGCGATGCGCAAATCTTCCGCGTTCGTAACTAATTTGTAATTCGTATCCATAACTTTTCAATTCGCCGTAGATTGCGCCGCAGCAGTTGGTCGAACGAGAAACAGCAATAGCACGGCCGCCGACGCGCCGATCACAGCGCTGACAAGAAAGGCCGTTTGCGCGCCGCGCCAATCCCAGAGCTTGCCCATCAAAAGTGACGCGGGCAAGACCGTGATGCCGAACGCCAGATTATACAGCCCGAAGGCCGTGCCGCGTTGTTCAGGCCGCACGAGGTCTGCAACGAGCGCCTTCTCCGTGCCTTCAGCCAGCCCGAAGTAAATGCCGTAAACGAGAAAGAGCGCCCACGCTGCGCCAGCCGAACTAATGAACGCGAAGCACGCATAAACGGCGGCGTACAGCAGCCAGCCGGAAACGATCAAGGCGCGGCGTCCGAAGCGGTCTGAAAGGTCGCCGCCGATAAGCGAACTCAGCACCTTGCTCGCGTGCAGCGCAGCCCATAGCAAAGGAATGTACAGCGTCGAAACTCCGACATCGTGCGCGCGCTTGAGCAGAAACGCGTCCGTCGAATTCGAGAGCGTAAAGAGCGCGACGAGGACAAGAAACATTTTGAAGTTGCCGTCGAAGCCGCGCAGTGAAAGACGCGGCGGCGATGATGAGGGCGGCAGCGTCACGCCGTCCGCG
This sequence comes from Pyrinomonadaceae bacterium, assembly GCA_051000345.1. Lineage (GTDB taxonomy): Bacteria > Acidobacteriota > Blastocatellia > Pyrinomonadales > Pyrinomonadaceae > JBHENC01. The sequence continues at coordinate 20,170 of JBPCOJ010000030.1, forward strand.
CCCGTCTGTTTCGCCTTCGGGCTTTCGCGCACGATCCATCCGACGACGAATACGGCGGCCAGCGCCGGAATCGAAGCGACGAGAAATATCTTTTTGTAGTCGGCAGCCGTCAGCGCGTTCCTGTGCTCGGCGATAAAGTAAATCAGCAAATAACCGATGAGCGGGCCGATGACCGCGCCCGCGTGATCCATCGCACGATGAAAGCCGAAGGCGATGCCGCGTTCCTTCTCCGTCACGGAGTCTGCGATCATCGCATCACGCGGCGCGCTACGGATTCCCTTGCCGACGCGATCCGTCAGGCGAATGGCGAACACTTGATACCAACTCGTCGCAAAGCCGAGAAAAGGACGCGCGAAACTCGCCAGACCGTAACCGAAAACGACGAGGCTTTTGCGCTTGCCGAATCTATCGCTGAAGTATCCCGAAAAAAGTTTAAGCAGGCTGGAAACGGATTCCGCTGCGCCTTCGATGATGCCGATAATGTTGGGCGAAGCGCCGAGCGTGATGGAAAGAAAAAGCGGCAGCAGCGGATAAATGATTTCGCTCGAAGCGTCGTTTAAGAGGCTGACGAGGCTGATCGCAAAAACATTGCGCGGCAAGCGGCGGTAGCGCTGCCACAAACCCGGCGCGCTTTCATCTAATTTTTCGGGCGCGAGGCGCGCATCGAATTGGTCTGCGGCGTCTGTGTCTGTTTCTGCCAAGATGATTGTGGAGGTAGGTTCGGCGTAAATGTCAGCGCGTCGAATTTGAAGTGCGGCGCGGCGTCGTGGTCGGGCGTCTTTCGGTTTGCGGCGATGTTGTTGTAGTGCCTGATTGATACCACAGCGCGAATGCGCCGACGAGCAAGGCGAGAAGAATTGCGCCGATGAAAATTAAACGTATCGCCAGACGCATCGCCCGCCGCACGATGAAGAATCCGACGGCGGCGACGGCAATCAAAACAAAGAGGCTGGTAACAGCAATGCTCATAAAATTTCAGTGGCAATCTTTCGCTGAATTTCGCGCGCTGCTTTTATTCGCTGCGTTTGTAGCTTGCGCGGACAGTCGTTTTGATGTTGCCGCGAATATTGAAATCGCCTTCGAGTTCACAGCTTAAAGGATCGCAGGCGCGCACGAAATCTTCGAGGATGACGTTCATTACATGCTCGTGAAAAATCTTCACTTCGCGGAATGAATTGATATATAGCTTCAGGCTTTTCAGTTCGATGCAGCGCTCGAACGGCACGTAGTCGAGCTTGATGGTGGCGAAGTCAGGGAAGTCGGAGAACGGGCAGACGGCTGTGAATTCCGGCATCTCGAAGCGTATCTGAATTTTGCTTCCGACGTACTCGTAAGCGAACGTGTCGAGCGGGTAAAGGTTCATTTCCTCGCGCGGCGTCGGGCGAATATCCAGCCCTTGCTCATTAACGGGCGCGCGTTCAATTCGGTTCTCTGTTAAGACCATAATGCTATCTTTTGCTTATTGGATAAGATTTGCTTTCGCTCTGAAAGAGCAATCTTACATGAGCATTGCTAACGCGGGCAACCGGCGTGGTGAAAAGCAAAAGGGCAGCCATGCGCGCTGCCCTTTTATCAAGCGGATTCTCGAATCGGACGCGCCCAATTTTGAAGCAGGCGCGCCGGAATTTTCTTCGCCCTAGCTTGTCGCGCGTTTGAGATCGCGGATACGGTCGTGCGCTTCCTTGACCTGACCGTATTGCCGCTCGATGGTCGATTTGATGTTGGCGGGCAAAGTCTCTTTAAGCGCTTCTTCGTAGTTCGCCTTCGCGGAATCTTCGCCGCTCTCGCATTCGGCGATGACAGCCGCTTCGTCTTCGCCCGTCACAGCCGATTTGATATTGATCCAGCCGCGATGAAGCGAGGCGACGACGCTGCCCGTTTTTTCCGGGTCGCCGCCGAGACCGCGCACTTCGCCCTGAAGCTCTGCGGCAAACTTGGCGCGCTGCTGCGAGTAAGTGGTAAAGAGCGTTTTCAGCTCCGCGTTTTTGACTCCGTCGGCGGCGGTTCGGAAACCGGTTTCGCCGTCCTTGCATGTCTCGATCAAATTGTTCAGCGTCGAGATAGCATTATCGTTGTCCATGTTCGTTCTCCTCTTGCGTTCGTTTTGGGTTTGGTGAATTGCGTCTCAATGATAGCCCGCTCCGCCGGATTTGTCAGGCAGCGGCGCGCGGATTAGTCGCGTTGCCGAGCGTGAAAAATTTGACGAGCGCAAGGCCTGCGATGAAGCCGCCGACGTGTGCCGCATACGCGACGCCGCCCTCCTGCGAACCGCCGCCGAGAATCCCCAAGCCGCTCACGACCTGAAACACAAACCATAATCCGATGGCAATGATGGCAGGCACGTCCGTCAGAAAGTTCAACAAAATCACTTTCACGCGCCGCTTCGGAAACAACAGTAAGTAGCCGCCGAGCACGCCCGAAATCGCGCCCGACGCGCCAAGGCTCGGCACAAGCGCATTGTCGCCGAACGCGATGGTCGTAAACACATGCGCGAGCGATGCGAGAATGCCGCAGACAAGATAAAAAACGAGATACTTCCCGTGTCCCATAATGTCTTCGAGATTGTCGCCGAATATCCACAGGAAAAGCATGTTGCCGAAAATGTGCGCGATGCCGCCGTGCATAAACATCGAAACGAGCAAGGTAAAATAAACGGAGCCGGGCGTCGGCTGAAGTCCCGGAGCGTGCACGCGCTGACCGCTGATTGGTTCCTCGAACACGCGATCACGGCTTACGATGTCGCGCCCCGAAACAATCTCCGCAGGCACAGTCGAGAAGGCGTAAGTAAACTTGTCGTTCGAGCCTAAGCCTTGCAAAAACACGAAGACGAGTATGTTAGCGAGGATCAACAAATAGTTGACCACAGGCGTCGTCGTGCGGTCTGAATTATCATCGCCAATCGGAAAAATCATGCGCGCAATTTCCCTTCAGTTAAAGCAGTGGATAGAAAACCCGAATTAGCCACAGAGACCGAGGAGGCACAGAGATTAGAAAAGTTAATAAGAGGTGTTTTCCTTCATAGCCTTACTCTTTCCCTATATGCTTCCACTTATGGTTTGCTTTGTGTCTCCGTGTCTCTGTGGCAAAGTTTTCTTAATCGCCAGCTGCGGCTGCATCTGCGAAAGCAGGCTCGTTCATTGCCGCGTCGAGGCGAATTTCCTGCGGCGTGCCGAAGACGCGCGCGCGTTCGTCGTCGAACTCGCCTTCCCAGCGCGCGACGACAACGGTTGCGAGACAATTGCCGACAAGGTTCACGCAGGTACGTCCCATATCCATCAACTCGTCCACGCCGAAGATCACGGCGACACCGATGGGGCCGATGCCCTTCGGCAGAAACTGGTCAAGCGTCGCCAGCAGAATCACTAACGAAGCACGCGGCACGGCGGCAACGCCTTTCGATGTCGCCATCAATGTCAGCATCATTACGAGTTGCTGCCCGTAACCTAAGTGTAGGCCGGTTGTCGCTTCCGCCGCCTGCGCGACGAAGACCGACGCCATTGCCAGATAAAGGGTTGAGCCGTCCAAGTTAAAACTATAGCCCGTCGGCATCACGAAGCCGACGATGCGCGGCGGCACGCCCAAACGCTCCATGACTTCCATCGCCTTCGGCAACGCGGCTTCGCTGCTCGTCGTCGCAAAAGCAATCGTCGCAGGCTCTCTCACGGCTTTGATAAATTGCTTGACGGGGACGCGGAACAGCAGCGCGACGGCGCCGAGCACGAAGACTACAAAGATGGCGAGCGCGAGATAGAGCGAGCCGATCAGCTTGCCTAAATTCAAGAGCACGCCTAAACCCTGCGTGGCGATTGTGTGCGCCATCGCCGCGCCGACGCCGATGGGCGCAAACATCATCACGAAGCCCGTGAACTTGAACATGATCTGCGACAAACTTTCGCACGCGCGAAGTATAGGCCGCCCCTTCTCGCCGATTGAGGAAAGCGCCATCGCAAACAGCACGGAAAACGCGACGATCTGCAACACGTCGCCGCGCACCATCGAATCAATTACGCTTGACGGAAAAATGTGGACGATTGTTTCGGCAAACGTCTTCGCCTGCGAGAGCTGAACTTGTGTTGCCGTCCCGCTTGCGACGAGCGCCACGCCGACACCCGGCTTCGTCAGATTCACGACCGCCAGCCCGATAAAAAGCGCGAGCGTCGTCACGATCTCAAAATAGATGAGCGCCTTTGCGCCCATGCGCCCGACTTTTTTCAAATCACCGCCGCCCGCGATGCCGACGACGAGCGTCGAGAAAACAAGCGGCGCGATAATCGACTTGATGAGATTAAGAAAAATGTCGCGCAGGAAAAAAAGGCGATTGCCGAGTTCCGGGCTAACCCACCCGATGAAGCCGCCGACGACGAGGCCGATCATTATCTGCGTCGTCAGCGACGGGCGATACCAAGGGCGCGGCGGCGTGGTCGATGCAACGGCATCAAGCGATGTGTTTTGAGGAGTATTCATTTGCATTCACAGGAATAGTTTTATTTGCCCCAGCATAATTTATCGCGCAGCACTTCAAAGTAATTGCGATTCACGGGCTGCACAATCTTAAACGTCGTACTGCTCTTTTTTATCAGCACGCGATCACCGACTTCGAGCGGAAAGCCTGTTTGCCCGTCAAGGGTAATCGCCACTTCTTCCTTTTGCGTCTTAATGCACAATTCAATAATCGCGCTGTCCGGCACAACGAGCGGGCGATTCGAGAGCGTGAACGGGCAGATCGGCGTTATCACGATTGCCTCCATCGAAGGATAAACGACGGGGCCTCCCGCCGATAAGTTGTAGGCAGTCGAACCCGTCGGCGTCGAGACGATCAAACCGTCCGCGCGAAAGGCGTTGACGAATTGATTATTGAGCCGCGCTTCGATTTCGATGATTCGCGCCAGCGCAGACTTGTTAATAACCACGTCATTGAGCACGCGCCCGCGAACGCGCTGTTCGTCATCGTGTATTACTTCAACGTCGAGCATTACGCGTTCGTCAAGCCGGTAATCGCCCGCGAGAATGGATTCGAGCGCGGGGAAAAGCTCGTCCGTGCGAAACTCCGCGAGATAACCCAGGCTGCCGTAATTGATGCCGAGCACAGGTATATCGTGCTCGCCGACAAGCCGCGCCGCGCGAATCATCGTGCCGTCGCCGCCGAGCACGACAAACAAATCGACGCTTTCGGAAAGACGTTCCGATTCCTCTATCTCGATCACGCAAGCGGTTTCGGCTTCGATTCGCGCACGCTCTATGTGCGGCTCGCCGACGAGCGTCAAGTTGCGATCCTTGAGCCACACGACGAGTTCGCACAGCATTTGCAGCGCTTCCGGTTGAGCCGGTTTGACGACCACGCCGACGCGACGTATCAGAGACTTCTCCATTTTGTTATTCAAGAGAAAAGGAAGCGCAACGCCTTACCGCGCTTCGCAAGCAGATGAACTTCCGGCAAGTTTGCTCATGCAGGCAAACTCTTATTACCGCAACTTTTTCGGGACAGGCTGTGAAAACTTATTGGACGTGCTTGAAACGAACGAAATCATACAGAGCGGCGCAAGAAAGTGTCAACGCATATCAACGAACAAACTTTAACGAACTTTGTGACTGCGCTTAACGAAGAACAGGCAAACTCCTGTGCGCGCGGTGCGTTTGTGGTGTCGCGCGCAGTCGCGCCGCTCGATGCGCAGAGTTTCCGGCAGGCTCGATTCTTCGCTTGCTCCAACTGCGCGCGAGTTGTTCGAGTTCCGTGCCGTCCGCCAAGGGATCGACGAGGCAGAGCCAGACGGGAGTGGGCAGCCACGCCCACGCCGCGCCGTAAACTTCCCTGTTTAATTGTTCGATGCGATGTTCCGCCCGCGTCTGCAAATCGAGCGGCGGCAAGTCTTCCCAATTTTCATAGCACGCATGTTGAATGCACGGCGCGGGTTTGGCACGCGCGTGAACAAGACAGCCCGTGCCTGTTTGAAACAGCGGGCAAGCGTAAGTCTGCGCGAAGGTATCGCCCGCGCTCGTCAAGTGATAGCGCGTAATTGTTTCTTTAGCGCGAACGTAAACGAGGCGGCGTTCCTCGTTCGTCAGGCGCGGCGTGCGCTCCAATGTTTCGCGTAAATGGACGGCTTCGAGGCGCGTGATATGCACGTTGACGAAGTGCGCGTCCGTGCAGCACGCGCCCTGCGTCGGGCAGACACGGCAATCCTTCGCAGCGTGCTCGTAGTTCCATTTGATAAAGCTCTGGTAAGAAGCCTTGACGCGCCGCAACTGTGCGAGCGCGCGTGCTTCCATTGATTCATTAGAATTATTCATCGCCGCCGCTGCTTCGCTCGTACAGCGCGAGAAATTCCGTATTGCCTTCCGCGCCGCGCACGGGCGATTCAATCCTGCCGCCGACACGCATTCCGAGTGAGCGCGCCGCTTCGTTTACTTCTTCGACGACACGCTCATGTTTCGCAGTATCCGTAACGATACCGCCGCGCCCGACTTCGCCGCGCCCGACCTCGAACTGCGGCTTGACGAGCACGATCATGCGCCCGTCATCTTTGAGCAAAGGCACGATGGCGGGCAAGACCTTCGTCGCTGAAATAAACGACACATCCATCACCGCGAGATCAAACTTTGCGTCGAAATCTTCCGGTTTCAAATAACGCGCGTTGACGCCTTCGCGCACTTCCACGCGCGCATCCGTGCGCAACTGCCAATCGATTTGATTATGCCCGACATCGAGCGCCGTCACATGCCGCGCCCCGCGTTGCAAAAGACAATCAGTGAAGCCGCCCGTGGATGCGCCGACATCGAGACACATCCAATCCGTTACGCAGAGGCCGAACGCTTCGAGCGCCGCTTCTAATTTCAGGCCGCCGCGCCCGACGTAACGCAGCGCCGGATCATTTGTGCCTTTGACGCGAACGGGAGCGTCCCGCTCGATCATCTCCGAAGACTTTTCAACGCGCTGCTCGGAGGCGAGCACGAGGCCAGCCATCACAAGCGCCTGTGCACGCCCGCGCGACGGCGCAAGGCCACGCTCGACCAGCAATTTGTCTATTCGCTCACGCTTCATATTGTTCACGCTTCATCTTGAAAACACTTTAACGCATCTTGCCCGCTGTTGAAATCAGAGCATAGCAAAAGCCGCTTGCGTTATGCCGGACATTCGCAAGCGGCTTTTAAAAATTTTAGAAGTATGTTGAAAATTTAGTCGGCGTCGAAGCCGCAAAACTTTGCGAAAGACTTTATGGTTTCTGTCCCTCGAAGATGTCTTGGATACGATTGAGTTGCTGTGTGGCGCGCTCGACTTGGCGCGGAAGCGGCGGCAGCGCAGCGTCGGGTTGACCATTTTGCGCACGACGGCGTTCGGCGCGCGCGGCTCTGCGCTCGGCGCGTGCTTCATCGTCGCGTGCGCGTGCTTCATCCTCGTCAGACACAGATGCTTCCTGCGCTCTTCTGTTTCGCGCTTGGGCGGGCGGCAATGAAATTTGTTGCTGCGGAGCCGGTTCGACGCTCACACGCTTTTTCTTGCCGCGCGTCGCCGTCGAAGCAATGGCGGCGGGCGTCGTTGTCTTTACCGCCGGTGCATCGCTTGGCTGCACGGAATTGATGGTTGTCTGCGTTTCCGGCTTCGCGCTTTTTTCGCGCGCCGTCGTCGCGGTGTATTGCACTTGTTGATTCGACGTTTCATTCGCTGTCGAAGAAGTAGCCTCGCTTGCCGCAGCAGTTACAGACTTCGCCTCCGTTTGATTGGCATGGCGACGGCTGATCACAAGCCCACCGGCGATGCCTATGCCGACGGCGGCGGCGACAATCAAGGCGAGCGGCAGAAAACGCTTGACGAGCGGCGCGTTCGTGGCAGAGCGCAATGCCGCCGCGTAATTGCCGGATGACGCCAGCGGCACGACGGGGCGCGCCGATAAAACTGTGGCCTCTTCATTAAAATGCGGCGACGGAAGCGGCGCGTCGGACTCATTCGTGAGCGGCATAACAATTTTTGGAGAGTGTTGCATATATGTTTTCAGGAAAATAACTTTTGAGAAACTTTGATTCAAGTCCGGCTCTGTCATAAACCCATCTTGCAAACTTGAGGCCATGCCGGAGACTTTATTCGACGGCAATCTTTATAACCGAAAAACCTGTTCTCGCGGCAAAACTTTGGATGCGCGAAAACACTTTCTGGTGCGCCGCACGACACGTTCCCAACTTTTTCGTGCATACAAAAAAGACGCGCCCGTTTCTTCATACACGAAAAACAGGCACGACATTTTGGCTTACGGCGTAAGGCGTTCGAGTACGCGCCCGCGTAGCATCGAACGCCGGGGATAACCGGCGAGCAATTAACCTGATTGATAAGAAGCCCGCTGGATGCGAGTCCGGTTCATCCCCTTGTTAGGCGCATCCGCCACGCGCCGCATACGCTACACATTCACACCTTACGCTTTGAGCAACTTCGCATCAAACCAAACATCTTCAAAATCTTCCGCTACCAAGAAGCGCCAGCCAGCGGGCAGCGCAAGATACTTCACCACACTCGGGCAACGCTCAACAAGATGGTAAACGTGCATGGCCTTAAAGAAATCTTCAGCTTCAGACAGTTCTTCGCCAGCCCACAGATACCATCCGCAAGTACCATGCTCTTGCGGATGGCGCAATCCATTGAGTGGCAACATACCGGAAAAGAAATTGTCCGACACGCCAAGCTTCAAGCCAATATCAAGAGGCTGATACTCAGCTCCGTACCTTCGACAAATCTCTATTTGGTCGTGTGTATCCATTCAACGTTCGATGCGCCTAACACCTGAGTTAAGCCGCGCCGCGAAGCGGCGTCGGCTTGGACGAATTGTTAGGCACCAATTGCGCGCTTGAACGCTTGCACCTTGGATGCCCGAGCCTGACCGGGTCGAGGATTCAAGAATCCCGGAACGTTCATCTCTCGTAACAGCTTAGTTCCCTTCACATTTTGGAGGTTGGGGTTCCTACCCAGAGCGGAGCCGATTAGCATGTTCTCTAGCAAACGGATATCGGAGTGGCCTCGGCTCGTTGGCTTTGCGAAGCGACCGCCGGGTGTCATCTTTGGAAGCAGAATGAGCGATGGTTTGCCAGACACCTCACCCAGTGCTTCGTTATATTGAGTAATCTTGTGTAAGGCAAAGCACTCTTGCTTGAAGGACTGCTTCTCGGCCATTCCGACGTACCAAGCACGGCCACGTATCACGAACACATAGCACCCGCAGGCTTCAGATAATTCCGGTTCCATTTCTTCCACACCAGCCCAGAAGTTACCTTTATCGAGCTTGCTCCTTGAGATAAGCGATCCGTTTCGTGCGATTGGAAACTCACCGTAGACGGCGTACTGCATATTTGAACCTCGATTATCTGTGGTTGGTGCCTAACGCTAATTGTACCGCTACTAGGCTTACGGCGTAAGGTATTCGAGTGCGCGCCCACTGTCCGGTGCGAAAGTTTATCGAAGGTGCGCACCGGGAATCGCTTTATGTCGGCACAGCTTTGTGGCGGCGCGCGCGGCGATGATCCAGCAGTTCGACGTTTTCTTTGACGCGCGTATAAATGCCGTCCGCATCGAGGCCATATTTTGCGAGCAGCAATTTTACATCGCCGTGCGTCACAAACCGATCCGGCACGCCCATACGCACGACGCGCACTTGATCCTGCAAACCGTTTTCTTCGAGAAGCTCCATCACCGCCGCGCCGAACCCGCCCGCGAGATACGCTTCTTCGACGGTCACAATCAAACGCATGTTGCGCGCGAGCGCGAGCAGTAGTTCCGCGTCGAGCGGCTTAACGAAACGCGCGTTGACAACCGTCGCTTCGATTTTTTCCGACGCCAGATGCTCGGCTGCCTTCAACGACGGATAAACCATCGAGCCGTAAGCGATAATTGCGACTTCGCACGCCGCGCCGCCAGCGTTGCCGCCACCATCGCGCAAAATCTCCCCTTTGCCGATTTCCATAACTCGCGGCTCGTGTTCGATGGAAACGCCGACGCCGTTGCCGCGCGGGTAACGAATCGCCGCCGGCCCCGCGTGCTCGATTGCCGTCAACATCATGTCGCGCAGTTCCGATTCATCCTTCGGAGCCATTGCAATCATGTTCGGCAGCGGGCGAAGATATGCGATGTCGAGCAGTCCGTGATGCGTCGGGCCGTCGCCGCCGACAAGCCCCGCGCGGTCGAGCGCAAACGTCACATTCAAATTCTGCAAACAAACATCGTGCATTATTTGATCGTAGCCGCGCTGTAGAAACGTCGAATAAATAGCGGCGACGGGCTTTAAGCCTTCGCACGCGAGTCCTGCGGAAAAGGTCACGGCGTGCTGCTCCGCGATGCCGACATCGAAGGATCGTTCAGGGAATTTTTCAAGCACGAAATCAATGCCCGTGCCGTCCGGCATCGCCGCCGTCAGCGCAACGATTTTTTCGTCTTTCGCCATTAACTCGCACAGAGTTTCGCCGAAAACTTTTGTATATGCCGGAGCGCTTGAGACGGACTTGATGGCTTTTCCCGTCGCAATGTCGAACGGGCCGGAAGCGTGCCACTTGTAACGATTTTTTTCGGCGGGCGCATAGCCTTTGCCTTTGACGGTCAGCGCGTGAACAAGGACGGGGCCATCCGTCACAGCTTGGGCTTCGCGCAACGCGGCGACGAGCGCGCGCGGATTATGACCGTCAACATAGCCTATGTATTTGAAGCCGAGTTCGTTGACGAGCGCGCCCGGCAAGACCGCCGCCGCGAGCGCGTCCTTGACGGTTTTTGCGGCGTGATGCAGGCGCTCGCCCAATGACGGAACGGAAAGCAAAGTTTCCCCGAGTTCATCTTTGAAGCGATGATAGCTTTGCGCTTCGCGTATGCGATTCAAATAGCCCGTGAGCGCGCCGACAGCCGGAGCGATGCTCATTTCGTTATCATTAAGCAGCACGATCAAGCGCGTCTTCAAATGTCCCGCCTGATTGATCGCTTCCATCGCCATGCCGCCGGGCAAACTCGCGTCGCCGATGATCGCGCAAACATGGTGCGAGTTGCCTTGAAAGTCGCGCGCCTTCGCCATGCCAAGCGCGGCGGAAATCGAAGTCGAAGCGTGGCCTGCGCCGAACGTGTCGTAAACGGATTCCTCGCGCTTGAGAAAGCCGGAGATTCCGCCGTACTGCTTGATGGTCGGCAGTTGATCGCGGCGTCCGGTCAGGATTTTGTGCGCGTAAGCCTGATGCCCGACATCCCAGACGAGACGATCAGCGGGCGTGTCGAACGCATAGTGAAGCGCGACAGCGAGTTCGACAGCGCCTAAGCTTGCGCCCGTATGCCCGCCGACTCTCGACATCGTTTCAATAATGTACTGGCGAATTTCCGCAGCCACTTGCGGCAACAGATCGAGCGGCAGTCGGCGCAGATCGGCGGGCGATTCAATCGTTTGTAAAAGTTCCATTTGGGCGCGTATTGTAGCGCGTGCGAGTAGCTTTTGCCACCTCTCCCCAATCACCGAACACGGGAAGTCAGCCACAGAGACCGGAGAGGCACAGAGATAGAAGATTGTACGGAGATCAAGTCTTTCATCTGTTCTCTCTTACATATATCTCCTTACCTGCTTGCTCTGTGTCTCTGTAACTCTGTGGCAAAATTTAGGAATGGACTCTAATTTTCAAACTAAACAGCGTTGCGGCGCGTCTGAAGCTCTGAAGCAAATAATAGACGCTTCATTCGCTTTATTCGTCGCCCGCCGGAATACTGATTGACCGTTACTCGCGCCGGGCGTTTTTCTTGAAATCAAAAAGGAGTATTCGCAAATGTCTTTCAGCAACAAATTTTCGACAGCAGGCTTGACGCTCGGCCTCGCAATGGCCTTCGGCACGCTCGCCTTCGCACAAACAACCACGCACACAGCTCCGCCGACGCGTCCCGATCCGGGCGCATCGCAGCAGCAGCAGCGTCGCGGCGGAGAACGCGGCATGGGCAAACGTCATGGCCGGATGGGTGAAGGCCGCGAGAATCACGAAGGCATGGGTGCGCTGCGCTTGATGCGCGAGTTGGATTTGACCGACGCGCAAAAGCAGCAGGCGCGCGCCATCATGGAACGCTATGCGGCAAGCACTAAAACACAGCGCGAAGAATTGCGCGGGCTGCGCGAGCAAAAAGAGCAAGGCACGTTGACCGCCGACGCCAAAGCTAAGGCCAAGTCCGCGCGTATGCAGCTCGCCGAATCAAACAAGAATATGCACAACGAACTGCTCGCCATTCTCACGCCGGATCAGCGCGCCAAGTTCGAGAAGCTAGAGAAGGAACACAAGAACGAACGCCGCGAAAACATGCGCGAGCGTCGCGGCGGCGAGGGCGACGAAGCGCCGAACAGTGTTCAGTAAGTTTATCTTTAAGAGATAGCGGATTATTAAAAGTCTCGCTGTGCATTACGCATGGCGAGACTTTTTGTGCGGACGATTCAAGCGGCGCAGCGCAGGCGCAGGACGGCGATTTCCGGGCGCGCGCCGAAACGCAGAGGCACGCCGATCATGCCTGTGCCGCGCGAGACGTAAAGCTGCGCGCCCTCTTTTTTGTAGAGGCCGCGCACATAGTGAAATTGCTTGAGAAGCTGCGTCGGCGAGCCGATAAGCGGAAAGCTGATTTGCCCGCCGTGCGTATGCCCGCTCAATATCAAAGACACGTTTTTCGTGTGCGGCAAATCGAATACATGCGGCTGATGCGACAACAAAATCGTCGGGCGTTTTTAGTCAACGCCGCCGAGCGCTTTGTCCCAGTCGTCCTTTGCCCACAACCAATCGCCGACGCCCGCGAGTTGCAATTCATCCGCGCCGCGCCTGATTCTAGTGTTTTTGTTATCTATGACATTGATATGCGCCGCTTCGAGCGCTTGCACTGTCGGCTGCGCGCCTGTTTTGTGATCGTGATTGCCGAGCACCGCCCACACTCCTTCGGGCGCGCTCAAGCGTTCCAACTCTTCCACGCATGGACTAATGAAGCGACGGCTCAAGGTCGTGTAATCGCCCGTCAACGCGAACATGTCAGGCCGCGTTGCTTGCGCCAATTCGACGACGCGCCGCACTTCTTCTATCGACACAATCCCGCTGTGATGAACATCGGAAACCTGCGTGATGCGAAAACCGTCGAAGCCTTGCGGCAAATCGCGTATGAAGATTTCACGCTCGGTTACTTCGTAATTGTACGGCTCGACGAGGTCTGCGTAAGCGGTTGCAGAGGACGCGGCAACAACGCCTGCGACGACAAGGCCGCGCACGAATTGTCTTCTGTTGAGGGTGTTGATGGAACGCTCGCTCATCTCGTCGAAGATTGTAGCATCTACGAAAATTTTACGGTTTCAACTCGTGCGTTATAAAGTTAGTTCATGATTTAATGAATTGCCACGAGGTTCATTTGACATTTGCTCTTATAAGTTGCTACTAGCACAAGCCTAGTGGAGAACATTGCATTCTTTGACAGGGCTTTAGCCTAATAAAAAGAAACTAAATTTCCTTATGGCTTCAGCCTAATTTGTGCTAAAGCAAAAAGGATGATTGATTTTCTATTTCCTGTTCGGCTAAAGCCGCTTATTTATTGGCAAATCTGTCCACTAGCTAAAGCTAGTGGCAATTGAAAAGCAAAATGTCAACACAGCCTAGCAACAGACGAGTGGACAAGATTGGCAAAACATTGAACGGCTTTAGCCAAACTCTTCGGCTAAAGCCAGTATCTTGCTGCTTGTTATACTGCAGCTAAAGCTGTAGGCAATTCAAATAACTTTCATTAAACATCGCTATGTTTCTGTGCGCTGCTTGACAATCCTACGGCGTGGATTAGAATAATCCGAATTGTTTGTCTGTACTACAATGACAAAAGACTTTGCGGAGATGTGGCCGAGTGGCTGAAGGCGGCGGTTTGCTAAACCGTTATAGGCCAAAAGCCTATCACAGGTTCGAATCCTGTCATCTCCGCCATTAATTCAAAACGAACGGGCGGAAGGATAAAGGCGGAAACGTATCCACTTCATCCTTCCGCCTTTTTACGTTTATACTTCTCTTTATGACCAAGACACGCGTTCGCTTCGCTCCTTCGCCGACGGGCTATCTGCACATCGGCGCGGCGCGCACGGCTCTCTTCAATTATCTTTACGCCAAACAAACCGGCGGCCTTTTTCTGTTGCGCATCGAAGACACGGACGCGCAGCGTTCAACCGAAGCATCGACGCGCTCGATCATCGATGGACTCGAATGGCTCGGACTGAATTACGAAGAAGAAATCGTTTTTCAATCCGCCAACGCCGCGAAGCACAAAGCCGCCGCGCAAAAACTACTCGACGAAGGCAAAGCTTACAGAGACTTTACGCCGAGAGATGAACACTCCGATAAAAACATCAAGCGCGACATCGCCGAACGCGCACGCGCGCACGCCGCAGAAGGCGGAGTCGATCACCGCAGCAATCCGTTCCGCGATTTACCGAAGGAAGAATCAGACAATCGCGCCGCTGCCGGTGAACCTTTCGCCATCCGTTTGAAAGTCGCGCGCGAAGGCAAATCACATTTCGACGACGCGGTTTTCGGCGCGCAGGAACGCGATTACAGGGAAATTGAAGACCTCGTGATTTTGCGCTCCGACGGTCAGCCGCTCTATAACTTGTCCGTCGTGCTGGACGACATCGAAATGCGTATCACCGATGTAATTCGCGGGCAGGATCACTTAACGAACACGCACAAGCAAATTCTGCTTTACGAGGCTTTCGGTGTCGCGCCGCCGCGCTTCGCTCACTTGCCGCTTATCCTCGCGCCGAACAAAGGCAAGCTCTCCAAGCGCAAGCACGGCGAAGTCGTCTCCCTAACGACTTATCGTGATCGCGGATTCGTGCCAGCGGCCTTTCGCAATTTCCTCGCGCTCTTAGGCTGGGCTGCGCCCGATAGCGAACAGGAAATCATGTCGCTCGATGAAATAATCGAAAAGTTTTCGCTCGCGGGCATACACCGCTCCGGCGCTGTCTTTAATTTTAACGAGCACGATGCGCGCCACTGGACGGACGACAAAGCGATGTGGATGAACGCCGAATACATACGCACGATGCCGCTCGCGGAACTTCTGCCGATGGTCAAAACGGAACTCCGCAGCAATAAATTATGGCGCGAGGAATACGAAGACGACGAACACGCGTGGTTTGAAAAAACCGTCGATTTAATCCGCGCGCGTTTCTTTACGCTCAAGGATTTCTCCGCGCAGGGACGCGCCTATTTTTCCGACGACTTCGACTTTGACGAAGCTGCCGTGAAAAAGAATCTCTTAAAGGAACCGCGCCTTAAAGAATTATTGCCGGTGCTCGCCGCGCGTCTTGAAACAACGGAACCGTTCACGGCGGAAAATGTCGAAACAGCATTGCGCGCCGTCGCCGAAGAGGTCGGCGTCAAAGCAGGATTATTCATCAACGCCGCGCGCACAATGCTCACAGGCCAATCAGTCGGCGCTTCTATGTTCGACGTGTTCGAGTCCGTCGGGCGCGAACGCACAGTGCGCCGATTACAAAGCCGTGAGCCTTGGAGCGCCATCAAGGAATAGAATCTAAGCACTCGAAGGATTACGTTATGTTAAAAAGATTTTTCATCACCGCGACGCTCTGCGCTGTCCTTGCGCTCTCCTGCTTCGCGCAGGCAACACAAACGACACCCACGCAAACGACGCGCACACGCACCACGACAACGACTGCTCCCGCGACAACCGCGCCGCAGCAGACTCCACCACGCGCACGCACCGCAAGCCCGCAGGTGACACCGACGCCGATACGCACTCCGACGACGAACACGCGCGTGCGCACCGCCGAAGCACCGCACCGCGCCGCAACGAGCCAAGCCGTGGCGACAAATCAAGATATAACCGGAGCGCGCGGGGAAATGGGCGTGCGCGAAGTTACCATTGCCTTTGATGCGCTCGTTCAAGGCATCGAGCGCGCGGACGTAAACGCCGTGACGAGCGCCTATTGGAATTCGCCGCAGCTCGTTCTTTTCAATTACAACGGCACGACCACAAAGACATGGGAACAACTGCAAAAAAATCGCGCGAGTTCGTATCCGTTGATGAAGGACGTGCGCCTCGACATACGAGACCGCCGCGTGCAAATGCTTGCGCCGAACGCCGCGCTCGTGACGTGTTTGTGGAAGCAGTCGCAAACTTTTCGCGGCACGCCGGAGACCGTGTCCGGGCGCATGACCCTTGTTTACCGCCGCGTCGGAAATGTCTGGAAGATTTTTCATCTGCACACTTCGCCGGACACACTCGATCCGTCGCGCGTTCCCGCCTCGGAGCAAACGCCCGCCGCCGCCGCTCCGTCCAACGCTGCGCCGCGCCCGACTCCGGTGCGTAGCAAGCCCGCGCCCTAAACTCTATGACGACGGCGACGCGTTAGCCCGCACAGGCTGTTCGTAGTAAACTCGTGGCATCCCTTGGGTATCAAAAGGAAGCCCCTTATAGCATTACTACATCGCGCAGAGGCTTTGCCGGTATTGAAAATCAAAGCATCTCTGCGCGAAACTCGAATGAAGCATAAAGGAAGGTAAACGATTATGGATTGGATGAATCAAATCAGCGGAATGCTGCAGCAGTATTCGGGCGCGAACGCGAATCAAGCGCCGCAAACCGTTCATGACGACTACGATCAATTTGCGCAGGCCGCGCCGCAATCTGCCATCGCGGAAGGACTCTCCGCCGCGTTCCGCTCAAATGAAACGCCGCCATTCGGCAACATGGTCGCGCAAATGTTCGGCAACGCCAACGGGCAGCAACGCGCGGGCATTCTCAATTCTTTAATCGCTGCGGCAGGCCCCGCTTTGCTTTCGCAAATCATGTCACGCGGCGGCGGCGGCGGGCTGTCAGGCTTGGCGGGACTTCTTGGCGGCGGTCAGCAACAGGTGACGCCGGAACAGGCCGAACAGATTTCGCCCGAAGCCGTGCAGGAAATCGCGGCGCAGGCCGAACAAAAAGACCCTTCGGTGGTCGATCAACTCAGCAATTTCTACTCGGAGCATCCGACGCTCGTCAAAACACTCGGCGGCGCGGCATTAACCATCGCGCTCGCCAAAATTGCGCAGCAGCAGCAACAGTCGTAGCATGGAAGTAGCATGATATCGGACAAAGCGTGCAGTTAATTCAGGGCATGAGCGTCCCGTTTGAGCGCCGGGCGTCTCAAACACCTTGAGCGCCGCGCGACAGCGGGATGCTCAGGCCGTGGTTTAATCCTGCTGCTTTGCCGCGCGCGATCTTCCAACTTTCGGCGCGGGTTGGTATAATTCGTTTTTCCTTCAGCGTTACTTTACCGGCGAAAATTTATTCGTGGCGTGACCGAACAGAAACCGCGCGGTTTCTGTTCGATCAACGCTCTTCGCAAGAAACCAATTGAATGCCGATACACGTACAAGATGCTTATAAGTTATGGCTGCTCGCGGCGGGCGGAGCAAGCTACGGCGCGCGATACATGACGCATCGCTGGCGCACCGCGCGGCTTCCGCAAACGTTTACAGATGAAAATCCGCTCGACGAATTGCTCTCACTGCAAGAGACTTACGGCTATAACGCGCACTCGCTGGTCAGCGTCACGCCGGGCGCGCGCATCTGGCGCGACACCGCCATCGGCACAAAGGGCGCAATCATCTACAGCGAGTTCGGGCGCGTCTGGCTGGCGGCGGGCGATCCCTTAACGAGCGCTGACGACATGGCGGGAATCGGTTGCCGTTTTATCGAGGCCGCGCGAAAACAAAATCGCATCGCGGCGTTCGTTCCCGTCAGCGCGAGGTTTGCGCGCGACTGCGCGACGCAGTGCAACTTGAGCGGCATTAAAGTCGGTGCCGCGCCCTACTTCGATTTGCAGACGTGGGCGCCTCGCGGCGACCGTGCAAAAAAACTTCGCGCTGGCATTAATCAAGCCAAACGCGCGGGCATAAGCGTCGAACCGCTGCGCATCGTGACTCCGAAAATCGTCGAGGAAACCGCCGCGCTTTGCCAGCGCTGGCTGCACGCCAGACGCACTGCGACGGCCTTCGGCTGGCTGTTCGCGCTTGATCCGTTTCGGCACGGCGAGCGCAAAAAGTTTTTCGCGGCGCGCGACGCAAACGGAAAGCTCGTCGGGTTTCTCGCGGCAAGCCCCATCCCTGCGCGCGAAGGCTGGTATCTGGAAGATGTGTTGCGGCAGCCAGACGCGCCGAACGGCACGGCTGATTTGCTTGTCTCCGAAGCGCTCCTGCACCTTGCGGCAAGCGGCGCGAAACTCGCCACGCTCGGCACGTCGCCGCTCGCCACAGAAGGCGATTACGACATTCCGAAAGGCGATCATCCGCTTGTCGAACAAGCGCTGCGTTTGACAAGCGCGCGGCTCGGCATGTTCTACAATTTCGAGGGACTGCGCCGCTTCAAAGCCAAGTTTGCGCCGACATGGTGGGAAAGCGAATATGTGCTTGCGCCGCGCGGCGCAACTGTCTCACCACGCGTCGCTCACGCCATTGTCCGCGCCATCGCGCCCGGCGGCATCAGTCGCCTGCTCACGCGCCACGTCGCGCGCTCGCTGCGCCGCACGCAAACCTGAACCATCAGACAATCCGATCATCTCATGGAGCGCAGACCGCATCGGTGCGTGTGCGTATCGGGCTGAACCTGTCCTGATACTCGGCAGATGTGATAAAGGCGCACACCATACTTCTGTAATTGCCCGCCACACGATTGTTCAAGACATCCAACCAGAATTGATAGCCGCCTGCGTCCGGGTCGCGCCGCAAGTAACCGAAATACTGCATCAGCACAAAGGCGCGGTTGTACTCGGCGCGCTGGAATGCCGGATTATCCACGACGCTTCTGACGATAGCCCCGCGCGTAGTGCCTGCATTCAACTGATCCACGTAGGTCTGACGTTGCGCTGTCAAATCGACGCCGCTCGTCTGCCTTATTGTTTGCAGCAACGCATCCACGAAGTCGCCGGGCGAAAGCGTCGCCGGGTACTTCGTCGTAAACTCTGTTCGCTGTGTCCAAGCATCGGCAAAGGCCTGTTTGCTCGCTTCCAGATTGCTGCCGCCGATAACTTTGCTTCTGTCCGAAACAAACTCCGCGTATGTCGGTTGGCGACCTAAGCTGCCTTTGTAGAAGCGGTAGACAAAACTGCCCGTGTCCTGAAACTCCTGTTCGATGAAGAAGGCGGCACTGACTGCGGCACGCTGCGCATTGAGGCACTTAGCATCTGTCCCGCACTTGGTAAGCTGCGCAGTCCAGTAATCCCAGCCGCTCTGATCCGGCTCGCGGTTGAGGAAATCCAGATACTGCATTCGCACAAAGAAGCGTGCGTCGTCAATCGGATTAGCGGATGGCGGTGCCGCGTCGTTATCTGTAATCGTCAACGTCGCTGTGCTTGCGCCGCCAAGCGTTGCGTTCTGTGAATTGGTCAGGGCAAGCAGCACGGTCTTGTCGCCTTCGACATACGCATTATCTATGATGGGAACAGTAATAACTTTGCTGGCTTCTCCGGCAGCAAACCGAAGTGTGACGGAAACTGCCGTGTAGTTAGAGCGTTGCGAGGCCGTGCCGTCCGCCGTCGTATAGTCAACGCTTGCTCCAACGGAGAGGTCTCCCAAACGAGTCACTGTGATCGTATCGCTAATGCCGCCACCTTCAGAAACACGGTAGCGCGAGAAGCTGAACTGGATAGTCGCAGGTGCCGGGGTTAGCTGCTGTTTTGGCACAAGCGATTGCCAATCTCCGACAGTCCCTAATATCGGGTCTGTCGTAATCCGCCTCTGGTTGCTGCCGTCCGCATTCATTAGGTAAATCTCCCCACATGGCGCTGCTCCGGGAAGGCACATAATGTTATTGCGGTTTGTGTCAAAGGCGATCAAGGTTCCGTCCGGCGACCAGACCGGGCTAGTGTCGTAAGCCTTAGTGCCGGTTAATTGCGTCGGAGTGCCACCGGCAGCGTTCACGACGTAAAGGTTGACGCTGGTGTTTATCGCGCGGGGATAAACGAGCTTTGTGCCGTCGGGCGACCACGCGAGACCGATGCCTGCATTTTCAGCAATCCTTGTTTCGCCGCTCCCATCGGCATTGATGACAAAGACATAACTGATGCGACTATCTTCTGGCGTAGCGACAGTCGCCGCAGTGCCTGAGAATGCGAGTCTCGTGCCGTCAGGCGACCATTTGAGTCCTCGATAATGCGCACCGTTCTTGATAAGTTTGACGTTACTGCCATCGGCGTTCATCACAGACAGAAAAGAGAGTACGCCTTGCTGGGTAACGATAAAAGCAATTTTTTTGCCGTCAGGCGACCATGTAGGGTCTTTGAATGCGACGTCGTATTGAGCAGAATTGAAGGTAAGCTGCGTCACATTGCTTCCGTCGGCATTCATCGCATAGATGTTTTCACCAACTCCATAGACGTATCTCGCAAACGCTAGCTTTGTGCCGTCGGGCGACCACGCTGGAGATGTATCGGCATTCGGCTCATTAGTCAGGTTTACTTGATTGCTGCCGTCAGCATCCATAGCATAAATATCGGAGTTATACGAATTACGCTCATCAGTTTTACTAAACGCGATCTTGCCGTTTGAAGTAACTGCACTTGACAGTAAAGAGTGTTCGTCATTGTTGGTAGTTCCCATGCGGTTGACGTTGCTCAGAGCGGTTGATGCGTTCGTTTGTGCTTGAACAGTTATGAGAAATCCGCACAAAGCGAAGATAAGCGCTAAGGTTATATAGAAGAGGAAGCCAAGCCAATCAACTCTTCCACCGCCGATTCTGTAAATCTTCATTACCTCGCTCCTTGATTAACCATTTTTAAGGTGGCATCGGTCTTCGGGTGATACATCTCGTTAGCCGAAGACCGATGCCGTAGAGGGTTAAGGTTGCGCGACTGATCTGCCTGATGAGCAGTACCGCTGTATCTATTTATTAAAAGCCGCGCGGAATAAATCTCCGCCGGTACTCATACGAGGTGATAGTCGCCTGCTCACGCGCCACGTCGCGCGCTCGCTGCGCCGCGCGCAAACCTGAACCATCAGACAATCCGATCATCTCATGGAGCGCAGACCGCATCGGTGCGTGTGCGTATCGGGCTGAACCTGTCCTGATACTCGGCAGACGTGATAAAGGCGCACACCATTGAGCGGTAATTGCCCGGCACACGATTGTTCAAAACATTCAACCAGAACTGATAGCCGCTCGCATCCGGATCACGCCGCAAGTAACCGAAGTACTGCATTAACACAAATGCTTGATTATAGGACTGGCGTTTGAAGCGCTCGTTCTCCAGAAACTTGCGAAAAACCGTCGGGCGCGTCTCCGTTCCGGCGTTCAACCCGTTGACTAGCGCATCGCGTTCGGCTTGAATCGGCGTTAATTGAGCATACTTGAAAAGCAGATCAACATACTGCTCATTTGTGAACCCGAAACTTATAGCCACGCGGTCATCATCGAAGTATTGCCGGATGTACGCCATCTTGTTCGCTTCGAGTCGTTGCAGTGCGTCGGGTTGCCCCACTGCGCCCGATACTATCGTCTGCACATCGCGCATAAAGAATTGAAAGTTCAGCGGAGAGAACTGCGGATTGAGCATTTTGAAGCGATAGATGAAGAAGCCTGTGTCTTGATATTCCTGCTCGATAAAGAAGGCCGCCGAGACGCCGACACGCTGCGCGTTGATGCACCGGATGTTCGTGCCACAGTCGGTGATCGCCTTTGTCCAATAATCCCAGCCGCCCTGATCCGGCTCACGATTCAAAAAGTCTACGTACTGCATCCGCACGAAGTAGCGCGCATCATCAATGGGGTTCGCGGCACGCGGCGCACTGTCTCTGTCCAAGATCGTGACGGTTGTTTCCTTATTGCCGCCGAAGAAAGTCGCATTGCCTTCATTGTCGTTCAGTTTGATTTTGAAGGAGACGTTGCCTAGCGCGTAGCCGTTGTCAGTAAGCCGAATCGAGATCGTCTTCGTGGCTTCTCCGGGAGCGAAGCGCAACGTGCCGAGCGCGGGCGCGTAGTTGCGTTTGACGGTTGCCGTGCCGTCTTCGGTGGCGTAAGAACACGAGGCGGCCTGAGTTATATTGCCGGTGCGCGTCACGTTAATTTGAATGCTTCCCGCATCTTCGTAGGCGCTGTAAGAAGAGGCGCTGAAACCTACGACGCTCGACGACAAATTGGCAGGCGCAGTCAGGGGTTGCCAATCGGCGGCAACGTCATCGAAGGCAGGGTCGCTCCGACTCGAAAGATTGATTTGATTGCTGCCGTCGGCATCCATTACGATGATGGCTCTCCCACGATCAAACTCATTCCGGTTATCCTCAGGTGTTGTCAATTCGCGTGTCACGACGATCTTCGTTCCATCGGGCGACCAGCGCGGAAGTTGATCGCCGCCTATCAGCGTATCGAAGGTGTCGGTCAGGCGTTTCTCATTGCTTCCATCGGCGTTCATCACATAGATTTGAAGACACTGGATGACTTCACAATTTCTCGTTCCGTTGTCGTCGCGTGAGCCGACAAAAACAATCTTCGTCCCATCGGGCGACCAAGAGGGTGCTGAATCATAGTAGAATCTCGGATCGCGGGTGTTATGTATGTCGGTGAGTTTTCTTTGATTGCTGCCGTCTGCATTCATTATCCAAATCTTGTCTCGACCATCGCGGTTGCTCTGAAAGACAAGCTGCTTGCCGTCCGGCGACCATGACGGAAAATCGTTAATCATTTGATCGCTTGTCAACTTTGTCAGATTGCTGCCATCGGCATTAACCATATAGATATTAACACTGGACGTGGCTCCGACGATTGCCACAGTCCCGCGTGTATCGCCCGAAAAAGCAATCTTCGTTCCATCCGGCGACCATGCCGGATAAGAGCAATCAACGACCGAATCAACTATCACTCTAAGATCGCTGCCGTCGGCGTTCATTGTGTAAAGAGAGAAATTGGTAAACCGGTTACTGGCAAACGCAACCTTGCTTCCATCCGGCGACCATGCCGGAGCGTCATCGTAAACATTGGCAAAGATCGGAAGATTTTCGCTACGCAGCTTGCCGTCAGTCAGGCGCGTCGGGCTGCTGCCGTCCGGGTTTATTGTCCAGATGCTTAAAGCCGAGTTGTGACGGTCGCTCGTAAAGACTAGCTTGCCGTTGTATTTGCCTCTTATCGAAGCCGATTGCGCGAAAGCATTTTGCGCGCTCTTATTAACTGTCAGCAACAATAGCGAGCAGATTGCTGTTAATATGCATAGTCGCGTGCGATTTTGTCGAAAGAAATTCATATTGCTTCTCCCTTTAATAAACATCATAGCGGCTTCCTCATAACAAAGGCTTACCGGACTTATTCGATGCGGTTGGTTGCCACACAGCGACCAACCGCATCGAACACTATTCACTTACTGCGGATGAACATGCTACATCCGCAGTCTCTTCTTACGGCTGGCCGAATCGTTGACGATACTCGGCTGAGTCGGTGAAGGCGGCGATCAGTGCAATATGCCCCGCATCGCTCGCCGGACTGCCGTACTGATTGACGTTGTTCAGCCAGAATTGGTATCCATCATCGGTGTCGGGAACATCGCGCCGCAGGTACGATTGGTAGATCAGATGCACGAATTGCGCGTTAGTGTCGTACCCGGACGGATACGCGTACTGAAAGAAGGATTGCGAGACGAGCACGCGCCTGTCATGCACACATTGATTGTTGTCGTTGAAGCCCGTGCCGCAGTTATTCGTCATCTGTCCCGTCCAGAAGTCCAGACCGCCTTCATCCGGTTCGTAAGGGAAAAAATCTCCGTACTGCTGCCAGACGAAAAACCGTTGATTATCAATCGGATTCGTCGTCGTCGGAAGCGAGCCAGTCCAGAGCAGACGGTTAGGTGAGCCTGTGCCGATGGTGTTCGGGTC
This sequence comes from Pyrinomonadaceae bacterium, assembly GCA_051000345.1. Taxonomy (GTDB): domain Bacteria; phylum Acidobacteriota; class Blastocatellia; order Pyrinomonadales; family Pyrinomonadaceae; genus JBHENC01. The sequence continues at coordinate 44,026 of JBPCOJ010000030.1, forward strand.
TAACTTACTCAGGCTTGAATTGCTCTTGATGAATTGATTTACTCTGTCAGGACAGGTTGAGATCGCCCCGCCCAATGGTGCCGCAGGCCCATTGATCGGATAGGCAGAGCACGCGGACATACCGGTGCGGCCTTGCAGGTATAAAGCTATCCCACCGCCCACGTAAGGTGAAGCAAAAGAAGTGCCTGATCCTGTAACTGTTGCGGTGTCGTTGGTATTTACAGCACTGATAACGTAGAAACCCGGCGCAAATAAATCTAAAAAGCTGCCGAAGTTGGAGAAACTCGGCTTGGTGTCGCTATTAGGGTCTTCCGCGCCAATGGTGAGAGCTTCTGTTACCCGTGCTGGCGATACATTGCTTGCCTGAAAGCCATCGTTCCCTGCGGCTACGGCGTAAGTCACTCCGCTTGCTATGGAGTTCCTTACAGCATTATCGATAGAAAACGAACCTGGACTAAACCTTAAACTCATATTTGCTAAGGTGGGTTGTGACGGATTAGCGTTGTGGGTATCCGTTACCCATTTGATTCCGTTTATTGTGACATCAATAGGGCAACCAGCCTGAAGATTGGCGGGATCAGTTGCATAGCAAACTTTCACCGAGCCAATTGATACGCCTTTGGCCGCGCCATACGTATTGCCGCCAACAAAGCCAGCGACAGCAGTGCCGTGTCCTGCACAATCATTGTTGCTGCCGTTGCCACCACCACCCAAGTACTGGCATGGCTCAGACCGTCCTGTTTGGGTGTTTCTATAATTTATAAAATCAGCAGCAATGTAAGCGCGTCCGCCGAAATCGGTGTGAGTTGATCGAATGCCGGTATCCAGAATATAGACTCTTGCGCCCGCGCCGGTCGCATTGTATGTGTAGCCACCGTTGAGCGGCAGATTCATCTGGTCAATGCGATCCAAACCTGCCTGTGGGCTAGGTTGTACATCTACAGGAGAGCCAAGCGCATTAGATTCTACATAATTGACCTGTGGATTCTGGCTCATCGCAATTGCTGCCGCTTCGTTCGGCAGTTCAACCGAAAAGCCTTTCAGCACGGTTTCGTAGATAAAGCGGATTTTTCCGCCGTAAATTTGCGCGAGACTGTTGGCAACGTTCGTTACCTGCTCCCGAAGTTCAGCAACCGTATTTGCTTTGGGAACAGCTTCATCGTTGAGAACAACGATGTATTGATTAGGAATCGCATTTGCCAACTTATTGAATTTCGTCGGTGGCGTGTGCGGCAACTCGGTCGGGCGCGGGCGCGAAGCCCTGCCCGGTGCGAACTCCGGCGGATATTGAATAGCTTGGCCTAACATTGACACAGGGAATAGCACGAGAGCGACGATGCTCCACGCGACGAGATTGTTCTTAATGTTCTTCATGGTAGCTCCTTACGTCTTTATGACGTTCATCTTGAGGTTGAGCCACCACCGCACTTTGCGTTAAGATGCCTGCTGTCGAAGGCGGCACATCTTTCCCGCAAAGTTTGTGGTGAAGGCTGTGTTGCGACAAAGCTCCGTCGCTACGTTGCAAGTAGCGACGGAGCTTCTCATTTTTATCTGCTTTATCTAGCCGAAGTGGAAAAGGACAAAGGCGCTCGCGCCGCTTCAACACACTTCGACCCGCCAAAGCAACGGTGGTGCTTTGCGGTGAAAAGCGTGTGACAGCGACGAGGGGCTGCATCAGCTTTAATCCTTAGGTTAGGCGAACAGGTTAGGCGAACAGGTTAGGCGATGCCGGTGAGGTGATTCTCAACAGCATGTGCATGAATGGCCGGAAAAGGAAGCATTACAAAAGTAATACCGATTAATCTTTGAGGGCATTCAAGGCCGCGCGAATATACTACAAGATTACTTGCCCTTGCAAGATAAAGTTTATGGCAAAAGCGGCTACCAATCGCCCGCCCGCACGCCACGCTCACTTCGACCCGGACATCCTTTAAGATAAAGCAAAACTTCTGTCGCCGTAGTCGCAGTGCCTATCGTTACTTCTGCCTGCCGACGGCATCACGAATAAAACCCGCGACTCGATCCAGATACTCATCTCCGCCGAATCTTGCGAGGGCGTGATCCGCGCCGCGAACGATCAATAATTCTTTCGGTTCGGGAGCCTGTGCGAAAAGCGCGCGGCCTTGCTCGACGGGAATCAATTGGTCTTGGTCGCCGTGCGTGACGAAGACGGGACACCGCGCGCCGGATATTTTGTGAACGGAGTCGAAGCGGTTTCTTCCGAGCGGGTGCAAGAAGCGCGGCAGCCAAGGCAAGAGCGCCGATGCCATATCGCTTGCCGATGTCAAACCGGATTCCACCACCAGCGCGCCGCAGATTTCGCGCGAAGCCAAGTCAATCGCCGCCGTCGTGCCGAGCGATTGCCCGTAGAGCGCAAGTCGTTCGGGGCGTACTTTTCGCTCGCGCAGCAGATAATCGTAAGCGGCGTTTGCATCCGCGAGAAGCGCGCGCTCGTTTGTCATCCTTCCTTCGCTTCGCCCGTAGCCTCTGTAGTCGAAAATCAAAACATCCAGATTGTTGCCCGCCAGACGTTCGCCGATCCAACCGGCATAACTCAAATTGCCGCCGTTGCCGTGAAAGTAAAGCACCGTTGCGGCGGCGGGTTGCGTGCGCGCATGAAAAAACCATCCGTGCAGGCGCGTGTTATCGCTGGCCTTGAACCACACATCTTCGGCGTTGGCGGGCAACATCCACGCTTCATCCGGCGTGTAGCGCACGGGATGAAACGTAAGCATCGATTCGAGAAAGCGCCCGCCGAAAAAGACGAGCGCGAGGACACTGACAATCGTAAAAATTATTGTGAGCAAGACGCGTTGTTTACGTTGCCGGTGGCCTGAGATTTTTAATTGAAAATATGACGCCACCACTTCCTTCGGAGCCAAAGCCAGCCAGCACAAAAGAACGCCGCTCACGATTGCTCATAAGCGGCGTTCCGGTGAACTGTTCGGATTGGCCTGTGTGCCGAATCTGTGTGCGCCTTTTCAAAAAGCGCATCTCACAGACTGACGAGACGGACTAAAATCCTAACAAATTCGGATTATCAGTCCAGAGGTCAGGCCGCAGCCACCTCACTGTGATTAATACTCATACTTTTTACGATCACCTCCTTTCCAGTGTTGAGAAAATCATAAATGACATTTCCCATCGCGTCAAGCATTCTTTTTTCAAGCACGCGAGCACGTCATTCAGGCCGCGACGACAACCGCGCGAGACTTGCTTACAAAACGGAAGCGGCGGCTCATCGCGCGCACTCTGCATCCGTGCGCGTGACCGCCGCGCCGAGGCGTTGCTGGTATTCAGCCGAAGTGATAAAGGCGCAGACCATCGCGCGGAAATTGCCCTGCACTTTATTGTTCAAAACGTCGAGCCAGAACTGGTAGCCGCGCGTATCTTCGTCGCGCCGCAGGTAACCGAAATACTGCATTTGAACGAAGGCGGCGTTGTATTCCTTCTGCGCAAACGCCGCGTTCCAAGTCAAGCTCTGCAAAACAGATGCGCGGCTCGCGCCCGCGTTCAGCGAAGCAACGGCAGTTTGCCGATCCGTTGAAGACGCAGGAAGTCCGGCTGAATCGAACAATTTGTTGACGAACTCCGCGTTGCTCAAGGTGTCGGGATAAAGCTGCTTGAATTGATCGCGCCCGACGAAGGCGGCAACGAGAGCGCTTTGGCTTGCGTCCATGCCGCTCCCCGTTTCGATCTTCGGACGGTCGAGCGCGAATTCCGCATAGGTCGGACGCCGCCCGAGCGCAGCTTTGTACAAGCGGTAAATGAAATAACCGCTTTGCTGAAACTCCGTCTCGATGAAGAACGCGGCTGATATATCAACGCGCTTGTTTCGCAAACACACGGGATCATTCGCGCAGCGATCAATCTCGTTCGTCCAATAATCGAAACCTCTGTCGTCCGGCTCGCGGCTAAGGAAATCCAGATAGTGTTGATGAACGAAATACGAAGTGTCATCCGGCTTGCCGGGCGTCGCGTTCACAAGCACGACGTTTACTTCGCCGTTGACGACGACGGCAATATCCGGCCTCGTGTCGCCGTTAAAGTCCGTGACGGCGAGCGAGAGGGCGGCGACGCCGTCCATCAGTTTGCCCGCGTCCGAGAAAGTCCCGTCGCCTTTGCCTAAGAAGATTTGTACATTGCTGCCTTTGAAAACTCCTGCCGAGACCAGATCGAGTTTACCGTCGCCGTTAAAATCCCCCGCCTTAATATCCGTTGGAGTGTTGCCGGGTCGAAAGCTAATGGTCGGCGGCTTGAAGCTTCCGTCGCCGTTGCCGAAAAGTATTTTCAAAGAGGGCGGGGCTTGTGTGCCGACGGCGACATCGAGTTTGCCATCGCGGTTGAAATCACCGGCGGCAACCGTATATGGCAGAGACCCGCAGGGAGATTTGATTACCGGCTGAAACGTGCCGTTGCCGTTGCCGAGTAAGACGCCAACATTGCCGCCGCCGATCACGGTGGTCGAGTCGGCGGTTACTAAATCTATTTTGCCGTCGTTATTGAAGTCACCAATCGCTAAGGTTGAGACATAGAGAGGAACATTGTAGCTAACAGGTTTTTGAAACGTGCCGTCTGCATTCCCGAGCAGTATGCTCACGCTTCCACTGCTTGGAATAGCCACCGCGATGTCTGCGTCGCCGTCGCTGTTGAAGTCGCCCGCGACAAGCGCGACCGGGCCTCTCTCCACAGCGTAGTTGACGGCTGATTGAAATGTGCCGTCGCCGTTGCCGAACAGCACGCTTATGTTGTTTGCGTTGGTGTTGGCTGTGACGACATCGAGTTTGCCGTCGTGGTTAAAATCTCCGGCGGTGATTGCGATAGGGTTTGTGCCGACCTGATAATGGTTGGCCTTTTGAAATGTGCCGTCACCCTTGCCGACGAGAATACCAACATAATTACTGCGACTGCTGGCGACGGCGATGTCCGGTTGACCGTCGCTGTTGAAGTCACCTGCAACAAGCGCGCGCGGCCCCTCGTCTGTGGAATAACTGCCCGCCGAACCGAAGGTAACGGATTGTCCGGCGGCAAGACGAGAGCTAGCCGTGATCGCAATCAGCGCCATCGAAACACAGAGCGCCGAACGAAGTAAGTTGCGGTCACGGCGGAGAGTGACGGATGAAGGCAAAGCACGTTTGCGCCATGTGAGCCTGCCGCCTATTTCATCTGTGTTCTTTGATTTGCTTTCGTTCATGCTATGCCTCCTTGGGGGCAACGATGGTTGAGGATAAAAGCAAAACGGCGATTGAGGTTTCCGATTGACAACAGCCGTCAGCGTAAGTGTGTTTCCGTAAAGCTGAAATTTTGAGTTTCGGAGAAAGGCCGTCGCCGATCACCTTACTCAGAACGGCCTCGCCGACCTTTAGCCGGAGCGACGATTTACGCCGCAAAGTTTAGCAAACTTTCGCCGCGCCGTATACAATTCCCGACTCGCATCGCCGAAAGTTAAAGCGAAAAGCGTTATAACCTTCGATCTGCGCGACTCCCTTTATCTTCATCCCGCAACGCTAAAACAATGCCTCTGCACTGCGCGGCACAAGAGCGAAGCGCGCAAGGATCGAGCATCATGGATTCGGCTTCATGTAGCGGTCTAGGAAGTCTGCGGTCTTCGTATAAACGACGATCCGGTTGGGAAGCTTGACGAAGCCGTGTCCTTCATCTGGAAAGAGCGTGTATTCAACGGGCGCGTTGCGGTCACGCAGGGCTTTGACGATTTGCTCTGCTTCCGTGTATGGCACGCGCGGATCGTTGCGTCCCTGAAAGACCATCAGCGGCGCGCGTATGCGATTGACTTTGTAGATCGGCGAAACGGACTTCAGGAAGTCGAGATCATTCGCCAGCGTGCCGTATTCGCGTTCGCGCTGCTTGCGGCGATAACCGGATGTGTTCGTGAGGTTCGTTTCAAAATTTGCGATGCCGAACATTTCAATCGCCGCCGCCCACAAATCCGGGTACAAGGTGATTGCGGCAAGCGTCATGTAGCCGCCGTATGAGCCGCCCATCACGGCGATGCGCTTCGGGTCTGCGCCGCCGGAAGCCTTCAGCCAGTCAACCGCCGCCGCCAAATCCTTCACAGAATCTTCGCGCTTGCGCACATCGTCGAGGTGCGTGAACGTCTTGCCGTAGCCCGTGCTCCCTCGCACATTCGGCGCGAGGATGGCGTAACCGCGCGCGAGAAAATATTGATACGTCGGATTAAAGCCTGCTGCCTCCTGACCTTCCGGCCCGCCATGCACACTGACGATGACGGGCAGATTGTTGTTCGCGCTGGCAAATAAGTTTGTACGCCCTGACGACTCAAATCCGACTGTGCTGACCATCGGCGGCAAAGTGCCGTTGCGCGTTGTAACCTTGACCTCTTTAATCGAACCTGCTTTCGCCGATGAGTTTTGCGGCCTGTAATACCACGCCGGAATCTCGCGCCCGTCGAATGTTTTATAGCGGATCAATTCCGGTTCGATGAACGAAGTTTGCGGAATGCCCGCGCGTGAACTGTGCGTGATCTGCGCGATGTTGCGTGCCGAAGTGTCGTAGAGCCAGACATCGGAATTGTAGCGCGCGCCGTTGAAGGCAAACGCAAGCTTGCGATTATCCTTTGAAAATTCCAGCCCGCCGACGACGCCTTTGCCCGGCAGCATGACGGGCGCAACAGTTCCCGACAGCTTGCCGTCCGCATCAATCTTACGCACGTAAACTTCGCTGAAGCCGTCGCGGTTGATCGTGTACGCGAACATGCGCCCGTCGTCGGACATCGCCGTCCCCGCCAGATCATGCGGCGTTTCGTCGAGCATCTCGATGCGCTTGCTCCCTAAATCCATTCTGGCGAGTGAATAAAACTCGCGGTTGTTGTTGGTTGCGAAAACGAGGAATCGCCCGTCGCGCGTGAAATGCGCGCTGCCGAATTGCGACGCGCCATCATGCGGCGTCAAAGGCGTCGCCTGTTTCGTCGCAAGGTCAACGAGAAACAGATCATTGTCCAGACTGAGTCGATCGCTATCGTGCGAGACGATGAGCTTGCTGTCATCGAACGACCACGCTCCGGGAGAGTTCGAGCCGTTTTGTTGATAGACTAACTGCTCGCGCCCGGTTGCCACATCCATCGCATAGACATCGAAGAAGTTCGGATCGCGCTTGTTCGAGGCATAACTGATGCGCTTGCCGTCGTGCGACCATGCGCCGAAATTGTGGCGAATCTTGGGCGCATCGGTCAGCGCTTTGACTTGCGAACCGTCGGGCGAGAGAAGATAAAGCTGCGAATTTTCGTTGCCGCCGACGGCCTTGCCGAAAATCAGATTCGCGCCGTTTGGCGACCACTCGACGAAATCCACGCGGTCTGTATAAAACGTTAATTGTTCAGGCCAGCCGCCGCGCGCATCCACCATCCACACTTGCGGCGTGCCCGTGATATTCGTCAGAAACGCGACGCGATCACCGTTCGGCGAAAGCGCGGGCGACGAAGCGCTGCGCATGTTGAGATAGCGCTCGATGCCGTAGCGCTCAGGGGAAAGATTTGCATTTGAAGTTTGCGCGCGTGTCAAAAATAATGGACACGAAAGCAGTACGAGGACGAACGCAATCAAAATACTTTGTAGTTTTCGCATAGCAGGATTCTCCAAATTGAATTTGGCTTTAGTGTCTCACATCGGTCATTAAAGCCGCGACATCCAGATACACATGGGCGAGGATAACGGGCATGATGCGCCGCCGCTTCGCCTGATTCATGGCAGAGAAATGTTTAGGACGAAGCCGCCGACGTGTGGTCGTGAACAATTTTCCAACCCGTCGCGGTGCGGCGAAAGATAAGCGTAAAGCGTCCGTGCGGCGTGTCCTCAGCGCGCGTGAGTTGCCAGCGGCCTGTGGCGACGGCGTAAAACTCGCTCAAGGGTTTTATCTCCAAATCCGTAAAGGCAAGTGTGCCCATCTTGTCGCGCGAATCGTAATTCTTTTTGTAGCGGTCAAGCACCGTCTGCCAGCCGCGCGTCAACGTATCGCCGGAAACAAAAACGGTTTGCGCGCTTTGCTCGTAGCCGATCATAAACGCGTCTATGTCGCCGCGATTCCATGCCGCCACCTGCGCATCCAGAACGGCGCGCACGGCTTTTGATGTTTCGTTTGTTTGCCCGCCGCCGTTGCTTGCTTCGTCGCCGGGCGCGTGCGCTGTCCGGCAACTGCTCGATCCGACAACGACGAAAGATGCGAAGGCAAGCGCGGCGAGCGCGCGGTAATTAAACGTGCATGTCATAAAAGTTATCAGCTCCTTTTAATCCGGCGTTGTGCGTATGCACGAGATACACGCGGGCGTAAATTTCAGTTGACAATCAATTGCTAAATTGACGCGCGAGATTGCAGCCACACGCGCACGTCGTCGCGCATCGCGGGCGCAATTTCGTGCGCTGCGTCGTAGCTTTTCAGTTCGACATCGGCGGCGCGCGTGCTTAGACGCCGCAAGTAATCTTCGACGCGCGCGGGCGGATAAAACTCATCTCGTGCGCCGCACAAATGCAGCACGGAAGTTTCGGAAGCCATGTAAACTTCGCTTGTTTCCCAATCGCCGGGCAAGCCGCCGCAAATGCCGACAACACCGCGCACGATGTTTGGATAAGCGAACACAAATCGGTAATTGAGCGCGACGGATTGCGAAAAACCGAGCAGATAAATTTGTTCACGAATAGCGATGCCTTCACGCACGAGCGGCTCGATTAAATCCAGCAGTGCCCGATGATGAAGTGCAACGGATTCTTCCGCGCGAAAATTCGTCAACCAGCCGAAGCCGTAACCGAACGGAGCGCCATCCCGTTTCGCTTTCTTCATGTGCTGGTGAAATCCCTGCAAAGCGGCGACGGCGAATCCGACGGGCGCAAGCTTTCGCGCTTCACGCATCATCCACGCTTTGTTGTCGCCGTAGCCATGCAGCGCGATGAGCAACGGCGCGGGCGTCCCGGCATCCGCAGGCACGTCGAGGTCATAGTAAAGCTTAACTTCTGCGGCGAGGGAGCGTTCCGTGCGCGTTGAATCGGCATCGTTGCTCATTGAATCCATTTGAATCTTTCTAAGTCAAACATTACTGTCAAATATAATCTCATTATGGTAATCCAGATTATCTTTATTCAAATCGTGCTTGCTTAACAGCGTGAATATCTCTTTACCAATCTTTACCTTTTTAGCAGAAAGAAATCTTGGGACACCGAAATCAAAGTAGGCATGATGAGTAGGGCATACCACAATCATATTTGATTCATCATCAAGCCCCTTATGGCCTCCACCAAGAGGTCGAATGTGATGAACTTCAGCATAAGATTTGGCTTGGCTAATCTCTATACGCTGATTACATATTTGACAATAACATTCATACGTTTCTTTCAGCCTGCGCGTTTTAGCCGTGTCTCTGACCACACGAGTTATTTGTACCGATATTCGTTTAGGCGGTTCTAAGTTGCTTGATGCAACCACTGAATTTTTGGCTTCTTTTCCGTAACCTTTATACTTCGCTCCAGCGGCTTCCAGAAGGTATCGCGCGTCTGACGGTGAAATTGAATAAATTGTTTGGATCGGCCCCGGCTTTAGGGCAGGGATTTCAGCGATCTTTGAATCAAGTCTTTTCAATGGACGTACTTTAACCCCAACCACCTCGACAGGATCAAGATAGAGATAACTATCCACCTCGCAGGACTGACGCACCTTAGCAAGGCCAACTAACTCGTTTCGGTTGGTCTGGTAAGCAAGCACCATGTCGCCCTCTTTAAGAGCAGATAGCGCAGGAACCCATTCTGTGCTACCCCATTCTTCATCCGAGCCCCCATCGAAAAACTCTTTCCAATCTCCATACGATCTTTGATAGTCGCGACCCTGACTATTGCATTTGTATATCCACCATGACATTTGCATTTCTCCTATGGAACCGCGTAGCTACCGAACTTCAGTTTATATATCCTTGTGGCTCCGCTTGCGTGGCGGCGGTTAAAGTCAGCGCGCTTTCTTCTTCGAGCGTCCAGATGTCGTAGAGTTCCGGCGGCACTTCGGTGACGAAGCGCGAGGGCTTTTGGACAACGGTCTGGCGATTATAGTCCGTGACCATCAGCGGATACGCGATGTAGAGTTCATCCTTTGCGCGCGTTAAAGCAACATACCAGAGGCGTCGTTCTTCTTCTTCGCCTTCCGCGTCACGCAGCGAGCGCGGGCTGGGAAATTTGCCGTCCGCCGCCCATATAAGAAATACAGCGCGCCATTCCAAACCCTTCGCTTGATGCACGGAGGTGAGCGTCAGTAGTTCGTCTTCATCGCCGCCCATCACGACATCTTCGCCCGCGAGCGACTGCGGCGCGCCGTAGCGTTCGGTAGAGAGAAGCGCGAGTTCGGATAAAAATTCTTCGGTTGAATTATAACGCGCGCTATACCTTGCAAGCTGCCGCAAATCTTCCAGCCGCGCTTCGGCGTTTTCATAAGTCGCAGCCAAGTGCGCTTCATAACCGCGCGCGAGAATCGTCTCGATTTGTTTAGCTGGCTGGCTGCGCGTTTCATCATCAACGAGGCTTTCGAGCAGAGCGAGAAACTGCGTCCATCCGTTGCCGCGACGCGGCGCAGCATCGAAGTCCGCGCGTCGAACAAGCGCGAACGGATCGGCGGCGTAAGCCAGACGTTCCCAGATTCTGTTAGCCGTCGCCGCGCCGATTTGCGGCACGAAACGCAGCACGCGCTTCCACGCAAGTTCATCGCGCGGGTTCGTGATAATTCGCAGGTAAGAGATGACATCCTTGACATGCGCCTGCTCGAAGAAACGCACCCCGCTTCGGACGCGATACGGAATGCCGCGCCGCGTTAGTTCGAGTTGCAGTTCGAGCGAGTGATAATGCGAGCGATAGAGCACACTGATTTCTTCGAGCGGCGTGCCTTCGTCGCGCAGTTCGAGTATGCGCGAAGCGATGAAGGCCGCTTGCTGATCCGCGTCTCGCGCAGGCACGAGCGCGGGTTGCACGCCGGTTGACGGGCGGGCGGCGCGCAAGGTTTTGGGAAACTGTTTGCGATTGCACGCGATGGAAACATTGGCGAGCGCGAGTATCTCCGGCGTGGAGCGATAGTTTGTTTCGAGACGAAAAGTGCGCGCTTCCGGGTAACGCTGCGGGAACTCGTAGATGTTCGTGAACTCCGCGCCGCGCCAAGCGAAAATGCTCTGCGCGTCGTCGCCGACAACCATCACGTTGCGATGTTTCGACGCAAGTAAGTCGATGATTTCGGATTGCAGCTTGTTCGTGTCCTGATATTCGTCAACGAGAACATGCTCGAACTGTTCCGCGTATAAATCGGCAATCTCTTTTTTCTCGATCAGCAGGCGCTTCCAATTAAGCAAGAGGTCGTCGTAGTCCATCACGTTGCGTTCACGCTTGCGTTCCATGTAGAGCGCATCGACGCGCATCACTTGCTGTGTTAAAGGCTCGAAGTGAGGATAGCGGCGCGGGATGACATCGTTGATCGCCTGATCCGTGTTGTTGGCGAAGCTGATGATGTCCTGCAAGACTTCGGGTTTCGGAAAGCGTCGCGCCTTCGTGTCGATGCCCGCTTCGTCAATGCAAACGGATAAAAAATCGCGCGCGTCTTCGGAATCCAAGATAGTGTAGTTGGATTCAAAATTGATGGAGGCGGCGTGGCGGCGCAAGATTAGATTAGCGATGCGATGAAATGTTCCGCCCCAGACGCGCCGCACGTCCGCGCCGCCCGCAAGTTGTTCGACGCGCCGGAGCATCTCTCTGGCCGCGCGATTCGTGAACGTCGCAAGCATGATGCGCGACGGCGCAACGCCCTGCTCGATGAGGTATGCGACGCGGTAAGTAATGGCGCGCGTTTTCCCTGAACCGGCTCCGGCGACGACGAGCGCCGCGCCCTTCGCAGCGGTTGCGACGGCGAACTGTTCATCGTTGAGTTCGGCCTTGTAGCGCGCAAACTTTTCAGCGAGCGCCGCTGCTTCAGGCCGTTTAATAACGTAGCGTTTCATGCTGTTTCAAGCGTTGCATTCATGACGGATGACGGCTAGGATGGTGACACGGAAAACGAATTCTACAACACTTCAAAAGAACACGCGAAGAGAGGTAACGAAGCGATGAAATTTCCCGGCGGGATGAACATTCAACAGATGATGAAGCAAGCGCAGGCCATGCAGGACAAGATGCAGAAGGAGATGGAAGAACTTCACATCGAAGCATCTTCGGGCGGCGGCGTCGTCTCTGTGCAGATGAAGGGCAACAAAGATTTGGAGTCCATCAAGATCGACCCGGAAGCCGTCAAGGAAGGCGACGTAGAGATGCTGCAAGACATGATTCTCGCCGCCATCAACGAAGCCAACCGCAAAGTAGACGAAGCGATGCAGGGCAAGATCGGCGGAATGCTGCCGCCCGGACTCGGAGGATTGCTTTAAGAAGATGCTGGATACTGGATGTTAGCTGTTAGTTCTTCTTTTACTAACATCTGACATCTTATGCGAATCAAGAGTGTCATCTTGCATGGCTTTCTTCGCGTTCGTTTAGTGATCATTCGTGGCTAAATTTCTTTTCCGCCGTGCCACTAAATCAGCAACCATTCATCAAGCCACTGCCTTTGGCGGGAGGCATCTGACCTTAACAACTTGGAGAGCTTCATGGCATCGAAAAAAAATCAAACCAACGACAAAAACACCGGCAAGAAAATGCAGGACTTGGAAGCGAATCGTGAAGACGGCACAGACCAATTCCTGACGACGAATCAAGGCTTACGCATCAACGACAACCAGAATTCTCTGAAAGACGGGGAGCGCGGCGCAACGCTTCTCGAAGATTTTATCCTCCGTGAAAAAATCACGCACTTCGACCACGAACGGATTCCCGAACGCATCGTTCACGCGCGTGGCGCAGCGGCACATGGGTTTTTTCAAGTTTATAAATCAATGGCGAAGCACACGAAAGCCAAATTCCTGTGCGACCCGAGCCGCAAGACGCCCGTCTTTGTGCGTTTCTCAACCGTCGCCGGTTCACGCGGCTCGTCGGATTTAGCGCGCGACGTGCGCGGCTTCTCCGTCAAGTTTTATACGGACGAGGGCAACTATGATTTAGTCGGCAATAATATACCCGTCTTTTTTATTCAGGACGCGATAAAATTTCCAGACCTCATTCACGCCGTTAAACCCGAACCGCACAACGAAATTCCGCAGGCAGCTTCGGCGCACGACACCTTTTGGGATTTCGTCAGTTTGATGCCCGAATCAATGCACATGATTACGTGGTTGATGAGCGACCGTGCGATTCCGCGCAGTTTCCGAATGATGGAAGGATTCGGCATTCACACCTTCCGTTTCATCAACGACGCGGGCAAATCTTGTTTCGTTAAATTTCACTGGAAGCCGCTTTTGGGCATTCACTCGGTTGCATGGGACGAAGCGACGAGGATTTCCGGCAAAGACCCGGATTTTCACCGCCGCGATTTGTGGGAGGCGATTGACGACGGCGCGTTTCCCGAATGGGAATTCGGCGTGCAAATCGTCGCGGAAGAAGACGAACATAAGTTCGGGTTCGATCTTCTCGACCCGACGAAAATCATTCCCGAAGAACTCGTTCCCGTGCAACGCATCGGCAAGCTGACTTTGAATCGTAATCCCGACAATTTTTTCGCCGAAACCGAACAAGTCGCGTTTCATCCCGGACACGTTGTTTCCGGCATTGATTTCACGAACGATCCGCTTCTTCAAGGGCGCTTGTTTTCATATACAGACACGCAGCTTTCGCGCCTTGGCAGTCCGAACTTTCACGAAATTCCGATTAACCGTTCAATTGCGCCGGTTCACAATAATCAACGCGACGCGCAAATGCGCCAGACGATAAACACGGGGCGCGTTTCCTATGAGCCGAACTCTATGGGCGGCGGATGTCCGTTTCAGGCGATGATGAAAGACGGTGGTTTTCACACGCACGAAGAACGCATTGATGCGAAGAAAGTCCGCGCCCGAAGCGAAAGTTTCCGCGACCATTTCAGTCAGGCGACTTTGTTTTTCAACAGCCAATCACAAGCCGAAAAAAATCACATCGTTGACGCGTTCAGCTTTGAACTCGGCAAGGTTGACATCGTTGAGATTCGCAAACGAATGCTCGGCATTCTGACGCAGGTTGATATGACGCTGGCGACAAAAGTCGCCGACAAGCTGGGGTTGGCAGTTCCCGCGAAACCGGAAGAACCGATCAATCATTCGTTCGGCGCAGACACCGCCCCGCAATCGGTTCAGCCGACGAAAGTTAAATCTTCAATTGAAAAATCCGAAGCGTTGAGTATGGCAAACACCGTCAAAGATACGATCAAGACGAGGAAAATCGCTGTTTTAGCGGCAGACGGTGTGGACGGAAAATCTTTGTCGGCAATGAAAAACGCGCTCGAACAAGCGGGCGCGAAGGTGAAGGTTATCGCTCCGAAACTCGGTAAAATCAAAACTTCGGACAGCAAAGAAATCGCCGTTGACGAAAGTTTTCTGATTGCCACGTCTGTTGTCTATGACGCGGTTTTCGTTCCGGGCGGCGTGAAAAGCGTGGCCGCGCTGAAAGAAGAAATGGACGCGATTCATTTCGTCAACGAGGCTTTCAAACATTGCAAGGCGATTGCCGCCGTCGGCGAAGCGGTTGACTTTATCGGCGAAACATTCGCGGGCAAAGCCAAAGACGACAAAGCCGTGATTTTGAATAAGGGCAACGCAGGCGACGCGGCGCAGAGCTTTATCAAAGCCATCGCCGAACATCGCAATTGGGAGCGGGAGACGGCAAGAAAAAATCCTGCTTAACGGCAACTTTCCTTCATTGAACGGTGGGCAAACATGCTCACCGTTCAATGAAGCGGGCAACATGAACCTCAAAACGAGTCTTAGCTCACCGTCTACCAAATCGGAGGAGATTCGGATGTCAGCATGTTAGATTACGCCGAACCTGTCACTAAATTAATTGATGAATTTAAGCGCTTGCCGGGAGTCGGGCAGAAGTCTGCGCAGCGTATGGCGTTTCATATACTGCGTATGTCGGATGCGGATGTCGAACGCTTTGTGGCGGCGATGCAGGAAGTCAAACTACGCATACGGCAATGTTCCGTGTGCAACAATTTGACGGACGTCGATCCGTGCCGGTATTGTTCGTCAACGGCGCGTGACCGTTCGATCATCTGTATCGTCGAGGAGCCTTTTAATTTGGTCGCGGTGGAAAAAACGCGCAGCTACAAAGGTCTTTATCATGTGCTGCACGGAACGCTCTCGCCGATTCGCGGGCTTGGCCCGGACGATCTTCATCTGGCGAATCTATTGCCGCGATTGAAGCCGGAAAACAACGACGGCATAGAAGTGCGCGAGGTCATTCTTGCCACCAACCCGAACACTGAAGGCGAAGCGACGGCGAATTATATTAGTCGGCTGCTGAAACCGCTCGGGCTGCGCGTCACGCGCATTGCGATGGGAATGCCCGTCGGCTCAGACCTCGAATATGTGGATGAAGTGACGATGGACAAAGCCCTCACTAATCGCCACGAAATGTAACGCAAGCAGAAAGGCGAAGGCTGTAAGCAAAGTTGAAAGAGCCGCCGCAAGATTGTTTCTTGCGGCGGCTCTCTGATTCTAACCCGTTGCTCTTTTAGCTTTGCTTTTTGTGCGCCGCCGAACAGCACGCGCCGCCCTTGCCGCAATCGCAGCACTCGCCGTTCATCTTGCACGAGTGCAAAGGCAATTAAGCGGTGAACCGTTCGGCTGCTATATGTTGCTGTAACGCTCATCATCTGCATTGTAAACCCTGTACCCGCATACAGAGTCAAGCACAAAGTTCAGCCAAGCACATGCCGAACACAGTTGTTAAGCAGGAAGTGATTGTCGGACGGATTTGCGGCAAGCAATTTAACCGGTAGTTCCGGCCTCGCTTCAGTCTTCCGTCCTACGCTTTCCTACTTCCTGCTTTAATTAGAATCTTACCTTCTCGATGGGCGCGTCCTTTTTGCACTCCGCGCATTGATCGCCGTTCTCGTAAGCCTTCGACTCGAAACTCACCAGCGACTTGATCGGGATGCCTTCGATTGATTCCGGCGCGGAGGTAAAGCGCACGATGGTTCCGTAGCCGATGATGGGCGCGCCGAGTTCCTTAAGAAGCGCGATGGTTTCATTGAGCGCCCTGCCGCTTCTGATGATGTCGTCAACGACGATGCACGGATTGATTTCGCCTTGGTTGACGTACTGGCGAAACATGCGTTTGCCTTCTTCGTTTTCCGCCCAGTAAATTTGCTCGGCGCTTAAGGCTTCGCGCACGCCGAAGGCCACCGGAATGCCGCCGGAACTCGGAGAGATAATCGCGACTTTCGGCAATTGGCTCGAAGTCGTTTTATCAATGCGAAACATGCGCGAGAGCGCGACGGCGAGCACGCGCGCCGTGTCGTAGTAACGAAAGGCGAGCGGCATTTGAAAATAGTGCGGCGTGTGTTTGCCCGAAGGATACACGAAATGGCCTTCGCGGTATGCGCCCGTGCGCTGCAAAATCCTCATCACTTCTTCCTGCGATGGAATCAATGACATGACATAATCTCCTAGCGAATTAGTAGAATTTATTTACGACCTTCACCGCATAGCATACCACTACCGAAGCGTCTGCGGCGCGCTGTTTCCGGCATCTTTTTCTTTGACGAGTGCGCGTTCGATCAAGCGGCGCTGGTCGCGGCCTAGTTCCGGCGGCAACTGATGAAGCGCAACCCACCGCGCGCTTTTTATTTCAAGGCTCTGAGCTTCCGCGCGGCTGTCTGTTTTCGGATAGCACAAGAACAAGAGTTCAATCTGGCCTGCGCCGCGAATCGTGCGCGCCGTGACGATCTCTGCGCTTTTGATTTCGAGTCCGGTTTCTTCGCGCAACTCGCGCCGCAAGGCATCTTCCGGCTGTTCTCCCTTTTCGAGAAAGCCGCCCGGAATTCCCCACCCGCTGCCTTTGCGAAGAACGTGCTTGAGCAACAAAACTTCTCTCGCTTCGTTAATCACGACGGCGGCGGCGGTGACTCTAAAGCGCGGCTCGA
>JBPCOJ010000001.1:0-28829 GCA_051000345.1 Pyrinomonadaceae bacterium
GTCGGTCTTAATCCGACACGCGCGCTGATGTTAGAAACGCTGCGTACACTCGGCGCAGACGTCCGAATCGACGAACCGCGCTTGCAATGCAATGAAGAGATCGGCGATGTGCATGTAAAGGGCGCAACGCAACGCGGCAGTGAGCGGCAAAGTCTCGCGCCGGTTTCCGAAGGCGCGCGGGCGAATGTTTTAGGCGGAGCAATCATCGCTTCTTTGATTGATGAGCTTCCGATTATGGCGGTTTACGGGACACAACTCGAAGGCGGCTTGCAAATCCGCGATGCCGCCGAATTGCGCTTTAAGGAAACGGATCGCATCCGCGCGTGCGTCGAAAATTTGCGGCGAATGGGCGCAGAAGTCGAAGAGCACCAAGACGGCTTAACAATTCACGGCGCGACCCGATTGCGCGGCGCGGAAATTGAATCTTACGGAGACCACCGCATCGCCATGGCCTTCACCGTCGCCGCGCTCATCGCCGACGGTGAATCGAAAATCAACGGCGCAGAGGAATGCGTCGGCGTCTCCTTTCCTGAATTCTTCACGCTGCTCGAATCCGTCATCGAACGATGAGCGAAACAATCGCACAACCGCCGCCGCAACCAATCGTCATCACGGGATTCATGGGCGCGGGGAAAACCACCGTCGCGCGCGCTCTCGCCGAACGTCTCGCGTGCGTGTTCGTGGATTTGGATCAATTTATCTGTACACGTGAAAAGCGAACCATCGCGGCGATCATAGACGAAGAGGGATTGCACGAGTTTCGCCGGATTGAAACAACTGCTTTACGCGACGTGTTGAAAAACGATTCGGCGCGCGTCCTCGCGCTCGGCGGCGGCGCATGGACAATCGAGCGTAATCGCAAGCTTATCTCACAACATGGCGCAGTGACCGTGTGGCTCGATGCTTCGTTTGAATTATGCTGGCAAAGAATAATCGCTGAAGACGATTCGCGCCCGCTCGCGCGTGACCGCAAACGCGCGCAACAACTTTTTCTGGAGCGCATCGGGATTTATCAACTAGCACAGTTGCGCATTAGAATTGACGAAGCGAAAAGCGCGCTCGACACGGTTACGGAAATCACACAAAATATTTCAAAACTTTCGGATCAAAGGGAAATCAATGGCTAAAGATAAAGCAGACGCAAAGGCATTGCGGACGGCGAAGACGCTGAAGAACTCTGATAATTGGAAACACCTTGCGCGCTGGAACGGTCACGACGGCTACTACGACCTTCAGACCGAAGACACGGGCGACGTACCGGTGCGGCTTTTTCTCACGCCCGCCTTGCTCGCCGAAACTGAAGACATACTCTATCGCCAGATCATCAACGCGACGCGCTTTCCCGGCGTGCGCCTCGTCGTCATTACGCCCGACACGCACTATGGCTACGGCGTGCCCGTCGGCTGCGTGCTCATCACAGACAAAGACGCTGGCGCGGTAGCGATGGGGCCAGTGGGCTACGACATTGGCTGCGGGATGATGAGCGCAGAATCAAAAGTGCCTGTTGAGCGTGCGACGCCGGAGATGCGTTTGCAGTTTAACGCGGCGGTGATGGAGCGGGTGGCGATGGGCGCGGGCGGCAAGAGTCGGCGCTTGGGAGCATTGTCTAAAACCGAGTTTAATAATCTGGTGCGCGGCGGCGCGGAGTATTACGTCGAGAAATACGGCGCGGCGTTTGACCGTAGCCGCGCGGAACGCCACCGTATTCCCGTCGATGATGATTGGCAAATCCCTTTGGGCGGGCGCGGGCGTCCAGAGCGCGGGCAGGAACAATTGGGCAGTCTCGGCGGCGGCAATCATTTTATAGAATTGCAGCGCTCGGAACAGACCGGAACTATCTTTGTGCAGGTTCACACGGGCAGTCGTGGCTTCGGACACGGCCTCGCAACAAACTTTTTCGATATGGCGCGGGCAGAACGTCCAGATGAGATTACGGATTTAGATTTAGGCTATTTCACGCCTGACTCGGCGCATTACAAAGATTATTTGAACGCAGTCGCGGCAGGCGGCAACTACGCGATTCTCAATCGCCTGATTATTTATCAAGGAGTCGCCGAAGCCTTCCGCGAAGTCTTCGGCGAAGATTTAGAACTCGTTTACGAAATCAGCCATAACCTAGTGCAGCACGAACAACATCCAGAATTCGGCGACGTGTGGGTGCATCGCAAAGGCGCGACGCGCGCTTTTCCAGCGCATCATCCGGCGCTTGCGGGAACGATCTGGGAACACACAGGGCATCCTGTTTTGATTCCCGGCAGCAACAAAGATTGGAGCTACATTTTGCGCCCGCAGGCGAAGGCCGTGAACAGCGGCTACTCGGTCAACCACGGAGCAGGCCGCCGTATGTCGCGCGGTGAAGCAATGCGCCGTCTTTCGCAAAAGGATATCGACGCGGAATACAGGGAGGCGGGAATTTTAGTGAACACGAACGGGCGCGTGCCGCTCGATGAAGCCGCGCCGTGCTACAAATCTTCCGAAAGCGTCGTCGAAGCGGTTGTCTCGGCAGGATTAGCAAGCATCGAACATAAACTCTGGCCGCTCGCTTCACTGAAGGGGACAGACGAGGGAAGACGCAAAGGTAAACGAAAAGAAAAGGCATCCGGAAAAGCGAGCAAACACTTTTAGAGACGATTAAGGTAAGCACGAAGAGGCGAGGACTTACACGGCCTCCTGCTCGACAAGCCAGCATTTTAGACAGAGGTGCGGAACATTTTGAGCAGCGCGGCTTCTTCCATTTCGTATTCGGGTTGCAGTCGGTTTATGCGGCGCTCTCTGCGGCGGCGGAATTCGTCGAGCGTGACGCCTTCTAAGTAAAGCTTTTCGACGGTCGGATGAATGTAGCAACTGCGGCACACCGTCGGCGTGTTGCCGAGCCGCGCGGCGACGCGTTTGACGGCCTGCACCATGTTGCTGTTGGCCTCTCTTTCGTCAACGGGTGCGCCGAGTTCGGCTAACTCCGTCGCGGCGAGAAGCGTTCCTCCCCAAGTGCGAAAATCCTTGGCGGAGAATTCTTCCGAAGTGTGCGCCTTGATGTAGTCGTTCACGTCGCGCGGCGTGATCGGATGTTTTTTGTTGTCGTCGCCGATGTATTGAAAAAGCTTCGCGCCTTTGAGCGCTTTAATGTCGCGCAACACGCCTGCGAGTTCTTCGTCCACGATGACGCGGCGGTGATGTATGTGATGCTTGCCGATAAAGGCGAAGGTGAGGCGTCCACTTCTGCCGATTTCAAGATGCTTATTGCGCAGCGTAGTGACGCCGTAGGTGTGATAGCGCGCGACGCTTTCCTCCGAGCCGACGCGAAAATAAAGTTCGTTGATTAAGCGCACGACGACCGCCAACACGCGCTCCTTCGTCAAATTGTTTTGCGCGATGTGCTCGTTGCTGGCGCGGCGCAGCGCGGGCAGGAATTCGCCGAAGCGTTCGATCTTGGAATATTTCTTGCGCTGCTGCGAGGCCGCGTATGTCGCGTGGTAGCGATACTGCACGCGCCCGCTCGTGTCTATGCCGATGCCTTGCAGGCGGCTGCGCGCAGACGGCGAGACGCGCACATTTTTCCATGCGGGCGGAAGCACGAGTTCCTTGACGCGCGCGAGGTCTTCTTCATTCGTGACGCGCTTGCCCTTTGCGTCTTCGTACCAAAAACCGCTGTGCTTCGAGCCGCGACGCTTCCACCAACGCGCGCGCACTCCGCGCGAGACAATGTCAGTCTCGTCTTTGGGCGCGGTTGTTTCCGCCGATTTTGATTGTACGGCTTTGCTTAAGCCTGTCATCTACCGTGTGGCTTTATGAAGCAGCCGCTTCCGATGCCGCAGAAGCAGTGGATGTTTTCGATGTCGGTGTTTCGGGAGCCGGTGCGTAGTAAAGAATTCGGTTGCAGTTATCGCATGTCACAATCTCTTCGCCGCGCCGCACTTCGGACATTACTTGTGGGCGCAAGGCCATAAAGCACGCGGTACATGCGCCGTTTCTCGCTTCGGCAACGGCGACGCCGTCGCGTATGCGCGCGCTGATGCGGTTGTAAAGCACGCTCACATTTTTCGGCAGAGCGGCGAGAAGTCGTTCGCGTTCACTGCGGCGCGCGGCGAGTTGATCGGCTTGGATGATCGTTTGTTCTTCAAAGGCTTTGAGGCGCTCTTGCATTTCGCCGTTGAGTTTCTCGACTTCGGGCGCGCGCTCCTTCAAAGAATTTTCGGATTGCTCGAAGGCTTCCATTTTTTCTAGCATCTGCGTTTCAAGCTGTGAAATATGCTTGCGCGCGGCGTCCGCTTCACGAATCGCGGCGGCATACTCCTGCTCGTTTTTCGACGACATTAAATTACGTTCGGCGCGTACGCCTTGGGCGCGTGTTTCGGCAATCTCCGTTTCGAGCCGCGCGCGCTCTGTTTGCGCTTCATCGCGTTTTGTTTCGAGCGCGCGAATTTCAAAGGCGCGCTGATCGAATTCCTTTTCGATCTCTGCGCGCCTTACCGGGATAGCTTCGATTTCAGATTGTAGTCTGCGTATGCTCGTGTCTGTGCTTTGCAGAGCGATCAATTGCTCTAATTCCGCTTTCACTACGGTGTTCTCCTAAAAGATCAAAAGGGTACAAAGGGCAAATCAAGTCAATTAACTTGAAACACAAATCATCACATATTCAACGAACAGGCGCAAGTTAGCGGCTCTTAGCGCGCACCTGAAAAGTTAAAAGCCCGCGCATCTTTTGTTGACGCGAAGGCTTTTAATTTATCCGGCAAGCAATTTACTTCGATGCTTATTCTGCGCCGACGGCGCGCGCCGCATTTAGGCGTCCGCCGGTGGAAATCTTTCCCTTCAATGAAGGCAGCGGATCGACTGAATTCAAGAGACGTTCGCGCAAGTCCTTCATGGAAATGTTCGGCTCATTAGCGAGCACGAGTCCCGCGACGCCCGCGACTTCCGGCGTCGCCATCGAAGTGCCGGAATGCTCCTCGAAGGAGTTGTTAAGCCAAGTGCTCAAAATGTCTACGCCGGGAGCGGCGAGATGCACGCTCTTTGCGCCGTAGTTCGAGAACGACGCGAGTTCGTCATTGCGGTCGAGCGCGGCGACGCTCAACATATTCGGCAGCTCGTAGCCCGCAGGGTAATGCGGCCATTTGTCTCCATTAGCGCCATCATTGCCGCTTGCCGCGACAAACAAAATGCCTTCTTCGCTCGCCTTGCGAATCGCGTCTTCGAGCGCCTTCGATTTCGCAGTCGATCCCCAACTCGCGCTGATGACGCGCACATTAACGCCCGCGTGCTTGCGGTTAATCACGTAGTTGATGCACTCGATGGCGTCCTTCGTCGTGCCGAAGCCGCCCGCAGACATAAATTTCAAAGGCATAATTTCGACTTGCCAATTAACGCCCGCGATGCCTTCCTGATTGTCCGCCTCTGCGCCGATGATGCCTGCGCAATGCGTGCCGTGTCCGTTGTCGTCCATCGGATCGCCGCTGTTGTTGACGGCGTTGTAGCCATGCACATCGTCAACCAAGCCTAGTTGATCGTCCGTGTATGCGCTAATGTTGGCAGGACGCATCCACATATTATGGATGAGGTCTGAATGTGTGTAATCGACGCCGCTATCGAGCACTGCGATGACCACATCGCGGCTGCCGTGTGTCTTCGCCCAAGCTTTCGCTGCGCTAATGTCTGCGCCGGATTTGCCCTCGCGCTGACCTGTGTTTTCCAGAGACCATTGCTCACCGAACATCGGATCGTTCGGCGCGCTTAACGCAAGCGTGCGCTCCGAATCTCTCGCAGCATCTTTCGCATGTTCGCTAATAAAGTTATGACGCGACGCGCTGTTTGAAAACTCAGGTTCGAGATTAATTTCGTAGCTCGGTTCGGCGTATTCAACTTCCGGCAATGCACTATAATTCGCTGCCGCTGCTTGCGCATCTATTTCGTTTTCATCTTCTATAACAAACTGCCCGTCAACAGCTTCGATTTGATCTTCTATTTTATCATTGTGAAGCGCAACAATGCTTTTTATGTGAGCTAGGCCAACGCCCTTACGAAAACGCACAATTACTTCTACTTTGCGTTCGGGCTGCATGTCTCCTTCACCAATTATTCCTGTTGGTGTTTCAGAAGAGGCTTCGTCGCTAGGCGCACGCTTTTGCTCGTACTGCCGGTGGCGTAACTGTCCGATAAAGGCCGCCGTTAAAATTATTGCCAGCGCCAACGCCAGATGGACTAAAAAATTTTGCCGGTTCATTGTATTACCTCTCGAATTTCAAAAACTTTTCCGACTCAAATACGATAATTCGCGCCGTTGAAATTGGCTAAACGCAAGCCGTCTTTGTTCGCGCGATATTCGTAGCCGTCCTTGCCAGCGCTCAAGCGTATGCGCCAGCCCTTCGTTATCATTTGCCCGCTCATTTCTTCTTCGATGGACGCGCCGAGAGCCGTGTCAGGGAAATCAGCGTCTTCGATGGAGTCTTCCTTGATTTCGGTTTCCGCCACTCCCAAACGCTTCGCTAAATCCTGCCGCGCCTGTTTGACGGCGTCTTCCTTGCTTAAAGCCATATTCGGCAACTGCTCCTTGTGATTTTTTCAGACGGAACAAGCAATGTTATAAACGCTGCGCTACTGCTTGTTTAATTTTCAACGGCCTTGTTCGCCGCTTGTCATACAGAGTATTCTGCGCCTGCGCGGGCAGCTACGTCAAAGTCCCGCGCACGGAAGTTCGCACGGCTTCGTATATGAGCAACTCGCCGCCGGAAACAATCGAACACGCCGACAGGCTTTATGCCGCGCGCGAAGAAAAAAACGGCGTTCGTCAAAGCATCGAATTGCTGCAACCGCTCGCTGCTACGGGCGATTACGAAGCGACATGGCGAATCTGTCGCGCGCTCTTTTTTCTAGGGCAGGAATCGCCAGACAAAGCAAAAGCGCGGCGGCTTCACAGACAGGCTGTGACACTAGGCGAGCGCGCGATAAAGACGGCAACCAACCGCGTCGAAAATTATTTTTGGCTCGGCGTTAATCTCGCATTGTTCGCCGAGGTTGAAAACGTTTTCCGCGCCTCGCGCCACGCACTGCGCGCGAAACGAATGCTGTCACGCGCCGCCCGAATCGACCCGGCATATCACGGAGCAGCGCCGTTGCGCGTGCTTGCCAAACTTACGCATAAGCTTCCAACGCTTCTCGGCGGTAGCACAAAACGCGCTCTGGCTCTATTCGAGCGTGCAATCGAACTCGCACCCTCGAACACCGTCACGCGGATTTACTTTGCCGAGATGCTTCTAGAAATCGGCGACGCAACGCTTGCGCGCACGCAACTCGAAGCGCTTCTCGATGCGCCGATTGATCCGGCATGGGCTTTCGAGACGAAACGTGACCGCCACCTCGCGCTCGAATTATTACAAACGATTAAAACTGATTGACGTAAAAATCAGGAAAGCTTATGCAAGGTCGCCGCAGAGATGTTGCAGCAAGCCCGCGACGGTGATTGCCGCCGTCTCCGCCCGCAGCGTGCGCCCGCCGAGCGTGACGATGCGCCAACCGGCTTTCGCTGCGCTGTCAATTTCTTCGTTTGTCCAGCCGCCTTCCGTCCCGACAAGCGCCGTGAGCGATTCAAAATTGCCCGCCCGCCATTCGCCAATCGTATTGAGAAGTTTGCCGCCCGCTCGTTCGGCGAACATTACGCGTAATTCTTTGTCGCTCGAAGAAGAATTTTTCAGCAGCGCATCGAGCGTCATCAATTCTTCGACATGCGGCACACACGCGCGCCCGGATTGCTTCGCGGCTTCGAGCGCGACGCGTTGCCAGCGCATCCTTCGCCGCGCGGCGTCTGCCTCATCGCGCACGCGTACATCGGCGCGCGTCGTCGCAACCGGCACAATCCGCGCGACGCCTAGTTCCGTCACTTTCTGCACAACCGTCTCGAATTTTTCGCCTTTCAGAAGCGCCAGCGCGAGCGTCAACGAAAGCGGCGATTCCGGGCTTGCGGCTTCAACACGCCCGCGCACTTCAAGCTGCGCCGAAAGCTTTTTCCCAACGCCTTTTTCCGCAACGACGCACGCGTATTCCACTCCTTCGCCGTCAAAGACGAACACTTCATCGCCGCCCTTCAAGCGCAGCACGTCGCGCAAATGCCTCGCTTCTTCCGGCGCAAGCGCAACACTGCCCGCGTCATGGTCAAAGGCATCCGGCGGAGCGTAAAAGCGGCGGCGCGTCATCGGTTCATCAATTCAGAAGAAATGTTTTACGCAATTAATTTTCAGTTTTACGAATTAGGTTTCACGCGATGACCGCGACCCATTCGCCGTCCGCCAAAACTTCGGGCGGGTCTGTCACGCCGTGCTCGCGCAAGGAAGCGAGGACGAATTCGGTTTGCGTATCGAGGATGCCGGAGAGAATCAAGCGCCCGCACGTTGCGCCGATTAGCGCGGGCATCAGCCTTACGATTACGTCCGCCGTGAGATTGGCGCAGACGCAATCGGCGGAAGCCGTCGTCTCGTCAACTGTCCCTGTGCGGAAATGTATGCGTTCATTTTCCACGTTGTTCAAGCGCGCGTTCTCCCGCGCAATGGCAACGGCTTCGGCGTCTGTGTCGCAGGCTTCGATGCGCGTGTGCGTGTGAAGTTTCGCGGCGGCGATGGCGAGAATGCCTGTGCCTGTGCCGACATCGAGAAAGCTTTTGCCCCTGAAATATTTTTCGATTGCCGCGAGACACAAGCGCGTCGTTTCGTGCGTGCCGGTGCCGAAGGCCATGCCGGGTTCGATGAGTATGACGATGCGCGCGGGCGCGTCCGACACATCGCTCCACGGCGGCGCGATGATGAAACGCTTTCCTACTTCAACGGGCTGCCAGCTTTTTTTCCACTCGCCGAGCCAGTCTTCGTTTTCGACTTCGCGCGCTTTTATATCGGAGACGATTGACGTTGGAAAATCGTAAAGCCGCAAGGCGTCGTCGAGACATGCGCGCACATGTTCGCGTTCCGGTGGCTCTGTAAAGTAAGCAGTAACGCGCGCAGTCGAATTGTTTTCACTCGTCGTTTCGCAGCCGAGCGCGCCCGCTTCCATGAGCGCATATTCGACGGCTTCCGTTGCCGCCGCTGCCGCGAGTGTCACGTCAAAGGCGTGCCATGTTTTCTGCTGCGGTGCGCTCATCTTCAGGTCTTTATTCTGTAATACCTAAACTGTCGAGCAGATTCGTTTTGTCGCGCCATCCGGCTTCGATTTTAACGAAGAGTTCGAGGTGGCAGCGATGGCCTAAGAGTTGTTCGATGTCGTGGCGCGCGCGCGTGCCGATTTCCTTCAAACGCTCTGCGCCCTTGCCGATAATGATTGATTTCTGCGACGAGCGTTCGACGAAAACGGCGCAGTGAATAACTGTTAAATCCGGGCGCGCTTCGTCGAACTTTTCCGTGACGACGGCCGTCACATACGGCAACTCTTCGCCCGTCGTCTGCAAAATCTTTTCGCGCACGATCTCCGAAACAATCAGGCGCAGAGGTTGATCCGTCAATTCGTCTTCGCCGAAAATCGGTTCGCCTTCGGGCAGATGCCTGATGATTTCCGTGAGCAGCACATCTATCATCTCGCCCTTCAAAGCAGAGAGCGGCACGACGGCTTGCCAATCGTGTTCCTGCCCGTACCACTGCATCAGCGGCAGAAATTTCGACTTGTCCGCGAGCTTATCCGACTTGTTGAGCAGCAGCAGCGCGGGCTTGCCGCATTGCTTGATTAAATCCAAAACAAAGCGGTCACCGTTGCCGGTTGAAACAGAGGCATCACGAATGAGCAGCACAAGGTCAACGCTTGCGAGCGCGTCATGCACCGCCGCCATCATGCGCCGGTTGAGCAGATAGCCGGGCTTATGCACGCCGGGCGTATCCACCAACACAATCTGTCCTTCGGGACGCGTGATAACACCCTGAATACGGTGGCGCGTCGTCTGCGGCTTATTCGACACCGCCGCGATTTTTTCGCCGACGAGACGATTAAGCAGCGTTGACTTGCCCGCGTTAGGCCGCCCGATAAGCGCGACATAACCACTGCGATAATTTTGGACAGGCTCGGTCACTTGTCTTCAGAAACCTTTGTGAGCAGAATTTCCTCTGCCGGGATGATTACAACTTTACCGTCGCGCCATGCCGCGATAGAGTTTCCGGCGCGTTTGTGAAACAACAATGCGTCCTCAACGGCGCGCTGCAACACGGCTTCGATAGCTTGCGCATATTCGACGAAGAGTTGCGGTGAATGTTCAGGCGCGGCGATCATTTTGCGCATCATAAAATGCCTTCCAATAATCGGATCGAAAAATTGCAGGCGCGGCGTCTTTGCTTCCCGCCGCAATCAGCGAAGGTTTACCCGGAACTGAATTATCATACACCACCCAAGTGTCTGCGAGAGGCATGTATAGTTTGAAAAAGTTTCGCGCGCCTCTTCGGTAGCGTCTTCGTATAATTATCTCCGGCACATGATGCCCGCCGACGCGCACACGCTCCGCTACTCGCTGAACGGCAAGTTCAGGGCTGCGCAGATAGAGAAACAGCAGATGAAACCGATAGCGGTTTTGTTTTAGTTCGTCAATCCACGACGCATATGAGAGGCTTGCGAGTGTGCTTTCAAACGCGAAACTGCGGCGTGACGAGGCGAGACTACGCAAGCGTTTGAGCATAATGCGCCCGGCGTCGAACGCGGCTCTTTCGGGATTGAAAGCTGAAAGTCCGAGAGCGATTGTGTCGGCATTAACGTACTCCAACAAATTGAGCGCGTCACGCAGCAAAAACGGCGCGAGCGTGGACTTACCCGCGCCGTTAGGCCCGGCGATAACTATCAACTGCGGAGTTGCTTCGCTCATCAATCCATCACTCACACGCTCGCCCGTTCCGTTAAATGCACTTTTGCCTGTGAGCATTGCACCCAGACATTAGCTTTGAAATGTTTTTCCGCGCGGCGTTACTCCTATGTAATTTGCCGCTGCGCCATCTCGCCGTTGAGTTTGAGAATTTCGAGCGTGATGTTCGCCGCGAGATATAAATCTTTGAGGTCGAGCCACTCGTTGAGTGTGTGTATGGCGCGCATTCCCGTGCCGAGGTTGGCGCATTCGATGCCTTTGCGATTGTAGACATTCGCATCGCAGCCGCCGCCGGAAGCGCATGTTTCCATTTTTTGATTCAAGCGCGCGGCGGCGGCTTTGACGAGCTGCACGATTGCGGCATCATCCGGCACATCCATCGCAGAGTAATCGGGTTCGAGAATTGTTTCGACACGCGCGCGCGTGGTTTTGCCTTCGACGGTGACTTCGTATTTCTCCGCCGCATCCTTGAAACGACTCGTCATGTGATCGCACTGCGCCGCGAGTTTCGCTTCGTCGAGCGAGCGCGCTTCACATTGAAGATGCACGAAGTTCGGAATAATGTTCGTCGCCTTGCCGCCTTCGATGATGCCGACATTGGCTGTCGTTTCTGCGTCGATGCGCCCGAGTTTCATGCCGCCGATGGCTTCGGCGGCAATCTTTATCGCGCTGATTCCCTGTTCGGGCGCGACTCCGGCGTGCGATTCGAGGCCGTAGATTTTCACGTCCAATTGATTAGCCGAAGGGCCTTTTGTGAAAAGCAGATTCGGCTCTTCGGAATCGAGCACGATGCCTTGCCGCGCTTTGATCTTCGAGACATCCAGATGCTTTGCGCCGAGCAAGCCCACTTCCTCGCAAATGGAAAAGACCGCTTCGATTGGCGCGTGCGGAATGCTTTGTTCTTTGAGGCAGCGAACGATTTCGAGAATCACGGCGCAGCCCGATTTGTCGTCGCCGCCGAGCACAGTCGTTCCGTCGGTTCTGATGATGTCGCCGTCAATGACAGTTTTAACGCCCTCGCCCGGCACAACCGTGTCCATGTGCGCGCTCAACATAAATGGTTCGGCGTCGGGAATCGTGCCGCGAAAGCGCGCGATGACATTGCCGGAATTGCCGCCGACCTTCTCGCCCGCGTTATCTATTTCGACTTCCGCGCCCAATTCTTCGCAAAGCTCCTTGATGCGCAACGCAATGTCGTGTTCCTTGCGCGAATGGCTGTCGATTTGAATTAGTTCGAGGAAAAGTTTTTTAATGCGCTCTTGGTTAATCAATTGTCATCACCTCAAAGAATTTTGAATCCGGCGAATACCAATTCGTGATTTCAAATCGAAAATCGCAAATCACAAATCTAAAATTTTCTTGATCCTACTATATGCTATTGCCGCGCGAAAGTTGTTCGCTGCCGCTGCTACTGCTTGCGTCGTGCTGCCGCCACGCTTCGCCGTGTTCGGTAAGTTCGTCGAGCGCCTGTTGCAATTCGTCGCGTTTGGTTTCG
Source organism: Pyrinomonadaceae bacterium (assembly GCA_051000345.1). Lineage (GTDB taxonomy): Bacteria > Acidobacteriota > Blastocatellia > Pyrinomonadales > Pyrinomonadaceae > JBHENC01. Next base: position 12,306 of record JBPCOJ010000001.1, read on the forward strand.
AGCGCATCGTCGTTTGCGTTTGCCGGAACGTAGATCGGTTCGGCGATTGACACGAGCACGCGCGTAAAGGGTTTCGGCACTTGAAACTTGTCCCAACTGCGGTGCGCTTGCCAGAACTTACGGCACGTCAGGGTGAAAGGCAAAACGGGCTGGCCTGTTTTTTTGGCGAGCAGCACCGCGCCCATCTTTGCGACGTAGCGCGGCCCCTTCGGGCCGTCAATGGAAAAGCCTGCGGGACATCCCTGCCGCACGCACCGCGCCATTTCGATGAACGCGCCGGTGCCGCCGCGCGTGCTCGACCCGCGCGCCGCACCATAGCCGAAGCGTTGGATAAAGCGCGCGATGTATTCGCCGTCGAAGCTTTGCGAAGTCATCACGACGATGCCGCGTTGCCGGAAAAAATAGGTTCCGATGAAAATTTTGTTATGCCAGAAAGTATAGATCGGCAGTTGCCCTTTGCCCGTAATCGCTTCCCAATGCTGCCCGCCTTCGATTTGAAAACGCACCGTCCGTCCGATGAGATTGATGAGCAGGTAAAAGACGAGACCGGCGGCGCGGATAAGCAGGCGCTCCCTGAATGAATAAGCTGTGAGATCGGCGAACGTGTATGCGCGGCAGAGCGCCTTGTCTGCGCGATCAGAGACACCATCACGCGCGATGCGATGCGGTTGCGGCGTGCTGCAGTGCGGCTCTTGTCTGGCAGAAGCAGGCATACGAATTTCCATCAACAGTTTCGAGTTCGCTTTTTTTGCAGCGAACTCGATTTAATTGGCGGGCGGTGTTGCATAAAGGTCTGGCTCGCCTTGTGGTCGCGTGCGCCAGCGTTTGTGAATCCAGAGCCATTGTTCAGGGTGACGGCGAATCAATTGTTCGAGCGCGGCGGTGAAGTTCGCGGTATTGATTTCGACATCGTGTTTATCGTCGCCCGTGCGGACGAGTTCGACGAGCGGAAGGCCGTAAAAAACGAAACACTCGCGCGCTTCTTCCCACACGGCGCAGACGGGCATGACCGCCGCATCGGTGCGCAAGGCAAGCGTCGCCGCGCCCGCCGTCGTACACGCGAGATGATTGAAGAAAGGCACGAACACTCCTTCGTGCGGATGCGTGTTGAGGTCTGCGAGAATACCTAAAGTTCCGCCATCGCGCAGCACACGAAGCGCGGCGCGGGCGGCAGTTTTTTTGTTGATCGCCGTATTGCCGAAACGCGTCCGCATGTTCTCGATCAATTCTTCAACGCGCGGATTGTCAATCGGGCGCACCAGAAAACTAAGCGAATGTTCGAGCGCAGACCACGCGAAGCTAATCAATTCCCACGCGCCGATGTGACCCGTGAGAAAAATAATGCCGCGCTTATCGTTCTGAACCGCACGCAGCCGCGCAATGCTTTCTTCATCATAGACGATCATGCGGCGAAGGCTTTCCGGGGTTGCGTTCGGGAAATGGCTGAACTCGCCGAGCAACCGCCCAAGGTTCTCGAACGAGCCGCGCAAGATGCGTGTGCGCTCCGCTTCGCTTTGTTCCGGGTAAGCGAGTTGCAGATTGCGCTCGCCCGTGCGACGCAATTTTGTCAGCAAGCGATAAGCGATGCGTCCTGCGCCGCGCCCTGTTGTAATAGCCATCGAATGCGGCATTGCGCCTAAGACAAACAGCATCGAACGCGCCGCCGCGTATTCGAGTGTCTCTTGCAGTGTTCCGGGTTTAGCCATGCGGAAAGCGATTCGGCGGCGCGGCGTTAGCGTTGTTCGTTCGTCGTTAGCTACTAAATTACATTGACGCTCGATTTACATTATTCTTATCGGGCGCGAATTAATTTAAGGGACAGCGGCGCGGTGTGTCTAGGTGCGGCGCGCGGGGCGATGATATTATTGCGGAACGCAGCGCAAGGCTTTTTCGTATAGCGTCTGCAAGCGAGCGCGCTTCCCGTTCAGCGCCGCGCATGTTCTCCCTCCTTAATCTAAGTCTGAAGCGGAAAAGCAGCGAATGGAAAAACGACGCATTCTGATTGTCGATGACGACGATTCTTCGCGCCACGCACTCGAACAAGCGCTTTCTGCGCTCGGCCACGAAACGACGATTTCCGGCAGCCGCAACGAAGCTCTGGCGCGTCAGGATTTTCAGGAATTCGATGTGGTCGTCAGCGACTTGGTCGATGATACGGAAGCGGAATCCGTTTTTGACTCCGCAACATATAACGTAGAAAGCGTATCATCAGCCGCCGTTCCTTCGTCCGATCAATCGCCGCCGATTAGCATCGTCAAAGCCTTCAAGATAGATGTCGGCACGGGAAATTATTTCCGGCACACTTACGACAGCGAAGAATTGCGCCGCATCGTCGAGGAAATTCTCCAATGCCATTTGCGTTACAGCGTCGAGCCGCGAGAATTGCCGTTCACGCACGAAAAAGTTGAATTCGAGTTGCCGAGCGACATCGCTTTAATGGGCGGCGTGCTGCAATACCTGCTCGAACGCGTCGCGCGGCGCGGCGTTATCCAACCCGAACAATCCAATTTATTCGTCGCGCTCGATGAAGCTTTCGTCAACGCAGTCAAGCACGGCAATCGTTACGATCACACCAAATTCGTGCGCATCACCGCAGAGCTTTCCGCAGACGAAGCGCGCTTTACAGTCGAAGATGAAGGCGAAGGCTTCGATGTCGCGGACGTGCCAGACCCGTGCGATCCGCAAAATCTTTTCCGAACGAGCGGGCGCGGCGTGCTTCTTATCTGCCACATTATGGACGAAGTTAAGTACAATGCGCGCGGCAATCAATTAACGATGAAGGTCAAACGCCCGAACGAAGGTTTGCTGCAAACAAAAACATTTGACTCGCCCGCGCACCACTCCAACAACGCTGACACCGAACTACCCGCCGACTAATGCGCGCGACGCCGACGACGCTGCCATCTCGACGCAAGACGTTAAAGGCTTTTGGCGCGCGTGGCGCTTCTGGCTGACGCCCGCGCTCGTCTCGTTGATCCTCGCCGTTTGCTTCAGAGACCCGTTTGTCGGCGATTGGGATGCAATTGATTACACGGTGCTCGCCGTGCGCGGAGAGCCGTCTTCGATGGCCTTCGGGCGCTCTCTTTTCCTTTACACGAATCATGCGCTCTGGCTCGTCGCGCACGCGCTTTTTCATCTTCGCGCGGAAAACGCTTATCTGCTTTTTAAGTACACGGTCATTGCGGAAACTCCGTTTGCCGTCATCGCTTGCTGGCTGCTCGCGCGCGATCTGACCGCTTCCGTTTACACGGCGACCATCGCGGCGCTGTTCATCACGGCATCGCCGACGTTCATCGTTTACAGCGGACAGGCGATGACGGAGATTCCATTCGTACTGCTGACGGCGACGGCGCTCGTCGTGCATCTGCGCGGCGTGCGAAAGCAAAATTTATGGCTGTTGTTTACGGGCGCGGCGCTGCTCGGCCTGTGCGTCAACGTGCGCGAGGCGGCGGCATTTTATGCGCCGTGGCTCGTTCTCGCGCCGTTCGTGTGTGGTTGGAAACGCGCGCGCCGCGAAATCACAATCGTCGCATTGTCGTGTACGCTTTTTTTGATTTTCGCGCTCGGCGGATTCGCTTTTTTGTTTGCGACGGATGCCTTCAGTTACCGCGCGGCATGGTTTAGCTGGCAGGAGTCGCTGGTGATGGAAGCGGCGCGGCATCCGCTCGGTTGGCACAATGTTTTCATCTTTCTGCTTTTCTTTTTCGTCGCTTCGCCGCTCGTCTTCGTCACGTTGCCCGCTGCCATTTTGCACGAATGGAAGCGCTATAAATTTTCGCCGCTGCTGCTGCTCGCGTGCGTTGGTCTCTTCGCCAACGCGTTGCTTTTATTCAATTACAGCACAGCGATTAACTGGCGTTATTTTCTGACAGGACTTCCCGCTTTAACACCGCTTGCGGCAAATTATTTTATGCGCACGCAGAGTTTGAAACTCAAAAGCGTGCGGCGCGCGTTCTGGAGCATCACGCTTGCCATTGCGCTTGTCGCCGCGCTGTTTGCCTTTTACCGCCAGCCCGTCGCCAGCGAAAATTTAAGAAACCGCGCGCTCACGAAGGATTACATAGAGCGGCTGCGACTCTTGCCGACGGATGCGGTTGTGATTGCGGGCGCGCAGACCGTCGGCGTTACTTACTGGCGCGGGCTGGGCGCGGGCAAATGGGAAGTAATCGGCACGGGCGGCGGCTGGCCGGGCGCACAAGTTTCATCGGTTATCGAAAAATATTTGAGCGACAAACGGCGCGTCTTTTTAGACATCGATCCGCGCTGGTGGTCTGCGTGCGGCTGGCAAGTAGAGGAAGCGCGCGAGCTGGCAGCGATAGAATCGCAGTTTCACTTTCAACGCGTAGCTGAAAATCTTTACGAAGTTAAATTGCGAACGAATGAAACGGCGCGCGACGTGCCTAATCTGCAAAGTTTGTTGCCGGAAAACAGATTTGCAGATGCGCAGCGATGCTTGGGATTAAACAAGGAGTGAACAAGCTGTGCCTTACGAATTTTTTCTCGCCTTTCGCTATTTTTATTCGCGGCGCAGAGCGGCGTCGGCGCGCGTGACGGCGCTCGCGGCGATTCTCGGCATCGCGTGCGGAGTGGCGGCGCTCATCGTCGCGCTCGCGCTCGCCAACGGTTTTCAGGATGAAATGCGCGATAAGATTCTGCGCGGCACGGCGCACATTTCCTTAATGCGGCGCGACGGGCAGCCAATGACCGAATGGCGCGCGCTTATCGCACGCTTGCGCCGCATCGAAGAAGTGCGCGATGCGGCAGGCACGACTTACGACGGCGCGCTTTTGAGCGGCGCGGGCGGCTCCGCTTACAGCGTGCTGCGCGGAGTCGATGTCGGTTCGCCGCGCGTCGTTGAGGAAATTCGCCGCACGATTATTTCAGGCGCAATCGAACCGTTGCTAGACGATGCGTTGGCTGGGGAAATATCAAACACATCGAATGCAGCGCGCAACGCAACAAAGGGCGATACAAGCGACGAAGCATTCTTGCAAGACGAAGCCGCGCTACCGAACGCAGTGATCGGCGTAGAGCTTGCATCGCGCGCGAATCTGCGCGTCAACGATGTCGCGCAGATCATTTCTGCCGACACGAAGCTTTCGCTCAAAAACCTCAAGCCGCGAACTGCGCGTGTCCGCGTGTGCGCGATTTTTCGTTCCGGCCTTTACGAATATGATGCGACGTGGATTTACGTTTCGCTTGCTTCGGCGCGGGCATTGGCAAACGCGAACGCGTCTTCCGCTTCGATTATCAGCATCGAGACAAAGGATATTTACGATGTGGCGCGAATCGCGGCGCGCGTGCGCGAGGTGGCAGGCGCAGATTACATAACCGTTGATTGGCAGGAAGCGAATCGCCCTTTGTTCGCGGCGCTCACGCTTGAAAGGCGCATGAGTTTGATTGTCATCGCGCTGATTATTTTCATCGCGGCGCTCAACATCACGACGACGCTCGTGCTCGTCGTCGTCGAGCGGCGTTCCGATATTGCGATTATCAGTGCGATGGGCGCGCGCGCGCGAAGCATCACCTTGATTTTTATGATCGAGGGCGCGTGCATCGGTATCATCGGCGCAATCGCGGGCGCGCTGCTCGGCCTTGCGGCGTGCGTTGTCGGCGAAAAATATCATCTGGTGAGTCTGCCGGGTGATGTTTATTCTTTAACCGACATACCGTTTCACATCGGAGCTAAAGACGTAGCGCTCGCCATGCTCGTCGCTTTTCTGTTGAGCTTGCTGGCGACCCTTTATCCGGCGCGGCAGGCTTCGCGCGTGCGTCCCGCAGAAGCTTTACGCGGCTCTTGAGTAACGTGAGCATGATCGTTTCTTTTGACTCAATCGAATCAGTTGAACCGGCGTCGGCGACGAAGAAGCAGGCGCGCGAAGGCAGGGCGCTCGTCGTGACGGAGCTGCGCAAGAGTTTCGCGGCGGAAACGGAAAACGCGATTGTCGAAGTTTTGCGCGGCGTTTCCTTTGCGATGGCGGCGGGCGAAACGCTGGCGATCATGGGCGCGTCCGGCACAGGCAAATCGACTTTGCTGCACTTGCTCGGCGGGCTGGAAGAAGCGGATGAAGGAAGCGCGCGATTTTACGATTTCGAGATTACGCGCGCGCATCAAAAAGAGCTTGAAGGTTTCCGCGAGCGCGAAATCGGCTTCGTGTTTCAGTTTCATCATTTGTTGCAGGATTTGACGGCGCTGGAAAACGTCACGCTGCCGCTTCGCATAAGCCGTCTATCGAAAGCGGAAAGTCTGCAACGCGCATTGGCTGCGCTTGATGAAGTGGGCTTGAGCAAGCGCGCGGCGCATCTCGTCCAACGTCTTTCGGGCGGCGAACAACAGCGCGTCGCGCTGGCGCGTGCCGTCGTTAAAAATCCTTCGCTGATACTGGCAGACGAGCCGACGGGCAATCTGGATTCAAGGGCGGGCGAACACATCGGGCAGTTGCTTCTGGCTTCTGCGCGCACACGCCGCGCCTGCGTGCTCATTGCCACGCACAACCGTGAACTCGCCGCGCTTTGTGACCGCACGCTGCATCTGCAAAACGGAAAGATTTTGGAAGTGTAAGAATGAAGCGCGATGAAACACTCCGCCGCTAATAGGATTTCCCGTTTTATTCAATAGACTTTTTTCGAGTCTGCGGCTTGCCCGCGCTTGGCCTTTAACGCGGTTGGGTTATAATGATCGAGGAAGCGTTGCGTGATTGTTTTGAACCGTCCGCACGCAGTCACATTCGCAATTATTTACCCAATGAGTTTTTAAGCACTACGGAAACGAAATAGTATGTTTGAGCGATACACGGAAAAAGCGCGGCGTGTCATTTTCTTTGCACGCTATGAAGCTTCGCAATTCGGCGCGCCCGCTATCGAGCCGGAACATTTGCTCTTAGGCTTAATGCGCGAAGACAAAACCTTGACGGCAAGATTTTTTCCACGCGCGCAAGTCTCCATCGAAGCCATTCGCAAGGAAATCGAAGGCCGCACGCTGCTCAGGGAAAAGATTTCAACGAGCGTTGAATTGCCTCTCGCGCCGGAAACGAAAAGAGTGCTGGCGTATGCGCATGAGGAATCGGACAGATTGCAGCATCGCCACATCGGGACGGAGCATTTGCTGCTCGGACTCTTAAGAGAAGAACGCTCGATGGCGGCGGAGATTTTGTATGAAAGAGGCTTGCGGCTCGTCGCCGTGCGCGATGAAATCGCACGCCAATCGGGAGCCGACACGCGCGCCTCGCAGAAGAAGGACACGCCGCATCTCGCGGAGTTTTCGCGCGATTTGACGGACGATGCGCAGAGCGACAAGCTCGATCCGCTCGTCGGGCGCGAAGCGGAGATTGAGCGCGTCGTGCAAATCTTGTGTCGCCGCACGAAAAACAATCCAGTGCTTATAGGCGAACCCGGCGTCGGCAAAACAGCCATTGTCGAAGGTCTCGCGCAACGCATCGTTTCCGGCGATGTGCCGTCGTTTCTGGAAAATAAGCGCATTCTATCGCTCGATCTTTCGCTGATCGTGGCAGGCACGAAATATCGCGGGCAGTTCGAGGAACGCCTTAAACAGATTATGCGCGAGCTGATTGAAAATCCGCAGTACATCGTGTTCATAGACGAGCTTCACACGCTGGTCGGCGCTGGCTCCGCCGAAGGCTCTCTGGATGCCGCGAACATTTTGAAGCCCGCTTTATCGCGCGGTGAAATTCAGTGCATCGGCGCGACGACTCCTGCGGAATTTCGCAAGTCCATCGAAAAGGATCGCTCGCTCGAACGCCGCTTTCAGGCCGTGAAGGTTCCGCCGCCGTCCGAAGCCGAAGCCATAGAAATTTTGGACGGCGTGCGCGAGCGCTACGAAAGTTTTCATCAAGTGCGTTACACGCAGGAAGCGATAGAGTCTGCGGTTTATCAATCGAGCCGTTATATTCCGGATCGCTTTTTGCCGGACAAAGCCATCGACGTGCTCGACGAAGCGGGCGCGCGCGTCAAGCTTCGCGTGCGGCGCGAGCAGAATGATTTGCCCGCGTGGAATCCGCCCGCAAGCGATTGGCAAAATCCTTTGACGGGAAGCAGCAAATCTTTGGCGGCGCGTTTTTCCGATGCCGACGAAGAAGCGCTCGTCACAATCGAAGTCACAAAGGACGACATCGAAGACGTGATTGCGCGTTGGACGGGAATTCCGATCACGTCGCTGAAGGAAGAAGAAACGCAGAAACTTTTGCGCATCGAGCTGGAGCTGCACCGCAGAGTCGTTTCACAGCGTCCGGCTATTTCGGCGCTCGCGCGTGCTATTCGTCGTTCGCGCGCGGGGCTTAAGAGTCCGCAGCGTCCCGTCGGTTCGTTTCTTTTCCTTGGGCCGACGGGCGTCGGTAAAACAGAAGTCGCGCGCACGCTCGCGGATTTTCTGTTCGGCTCGGAGCGTTCGATGATTCGCTTCGATATGTCTGAGTTTATGGAAAAGCATTCAATCTCGAAGCTGATCGGAAGCCCTCCCGGATATGTCGGCCACGAAGAAGGCGGGCAATTGACGGAGCGCATTAAACGCTCGCCTTATTCCGTGCTGCTCTTCGACGAAATCGAAAAAGCGCACCCGGATATTTTCAATGTGCTGCTGCAGGTTTTTGAAGACGGCATTCTGACGGACGCGCTCGGCAACACGATTGATTTCAAGAACGTGATTATCATTATGACTTCCAACATCGGCGCGCGTTTTATTCAAAAGCGCGGCACGATGGGCTTTCAGGCGACGACTGACGCCTCGCGCGAAAAGCTGGAAGAGATGGTTATGTCCGCTGTCCGCCAGACCTTCAACCCGGAATTCATTAATCGCCTCGACGAGATTATTATCTTCGATCAATTAGTTGACGAAGAACTTTTGGAAGTCGTGCAATTGCAAATCGAACAATTGAACCGCACGCTGGCGACGCGCGGCCTCGAAGTTCGCTTGACGGACGAAGCCAAGCGCTGGCTCGTCGCCAAGACCTGCGCGGATCGCACGTATGGCGCGCGCCCGCTCCGCCGCGCCTTGCAAAAGCACGTCGAAGACCCGCTCTCCGAAGCGCTTATTCAAGGCCAATTAAGCGAAGCGACGACCATCGAAGTTTTTCTAGACGGCACAGAACTCAATTACCGCTCGGCGGGCGTCGAAGAACCGGGCGACGCATTGCTGATGCACTGAAAAGCAGGAGACAGAAGTCAGAAGTCAGGGGACAGAATAAAAGCGGAAAGACTGTGTGGGTGGTAGCGATGAGCGGCGAAACAGTTGCTTTATCGCGCTCCAAGCTCTTATTCTGACTTCTGAATACTGGTTCCTGACTTCTGTTTTTTATTGTTTGCCTGTATAATTCGCGGCTTTGCTGAATAAGAACAGGCGCGGCTGGCAACCCGAACGGTGAAAGCCAGAATCAAAAGCTTCTCGCATGTTCAAAGGCCGGGCAGGATGATCGTCGCTTTCGTGCCGACCTCGTAAAGTTAATTTTTCATATCGTTCAGGCTCCCCGAAGTAATAGTAAATTCTTATAGGGATAGCAGTTATTTTATGCACACTCTTCGTCGTGCCGCGTTGCTCGTCTTTTTGAGCGCAATTGTCGGAATCATTGCCTTGTTCACTGTTTCGCGCGGCGCTCACGCGCAGGAACCGGCGGCGGCGGCAACAACTCCACAGCAACAATCGCAGCGCCTTGTCGAATCCGTCGAGGTGCGCGGCAATCGCCGCCTGCGCTCAGACGACATTCTTTATTATGTGCAGACGCGCGCCGGTGATCCTTACAACCCGGAGCAGGTGCAGCGCGACCTACAGGCAATTCTCGGACAGCTTCCGCTCGACAAATCCGCCGCCAGCGTCTCGATTGAAGAAGGCACCCGCGGTGGTGTCATCGTCGTTTTCAACGTCAAAGAGCTACAAATTATCCGCGACATACAATTTGAAGGATTGAAGAGCGTGACCGAAGCCGACGTGCTCAAAGAGTTCCGCGAAAACCGTGTCGGCATCTCGAAGGAATCCGTTTACGATCCGGTGAAGGCGCGCAACGCCGTGCGCGTCATCAAGGAACTCGAAGCCGCCAAAGGCCACCCGAACGCGACAGTTGAGCTTCGCACAGACGATGTTTCGCTAACTTCGACGGCGGTGACCTTCGATGTTAAGGAAGGCGAGCGCGTGCGCGTCGTGCAAATTGATTTCGAGGGCAACGAGCATTTCAGCGACGGCAAGCTGCGCGACCAAATGAAGTTTGTCAAAGAAGCCGGACTCATTACGCGTTTCAAAGGCGAGGACATACTTGATCGCCGCAAGCTCGAGGAAGACTTACGTCGCGTGCGCTTTTATATGACGTCGAAGGGCTATTTGCAGGCGCGCATCGGCGAGCCGCGCATCGAAGGCTTGGGACGGCGCACGACCGGATTTTTTATTCCGCTGCCGCTGCTTTCGTCAACCGATGAAGCGTTGCGCGTGACGGTTCCCGTTACCGAAGGCAAGCTTTACCGCATCGGCCAGATTAAAATCGAAGGCAACTCGATTTTTTCCGAAGACGTTATTCGCAATGTCATAGGGCTGAAGCCGGGCGATGTTGCGGACGGGCAGCGCATCGGCAAATCGCTTTTTGAAGACCTTAAAAAAGCTTACGGCGGGCAGGGCTTTATTCAATACGAAGCCGAGCCGACGCCGAGCTTCCGCGACGATCCGAAAAACCCGAATGAGGGCATCGCGGATTTTACGGTTTCGATTACCGAAGGCAAACAATTCACTCTGCGCCGTCTGGAATTTCTCGGTAACACGTTCACACGCGATAACGTGCTGCGCCGCGAAGTCGTCGTCAACGAGGGCGATGTTTACAATCAAAACCTTTATGAATTTTCCGTGCTGCGCCTTAACCAACTAGGATTTTTCGATCCGATTGACAAAGACAAGGACGCGGACTTTAAGACCAACGAAGAAGAAGCCACCGTTGACTTGAACTTGAAGGTAACGGAGCGCGGGCGCAACCAGATTGCTTTTAACGGCGGCATCAGCGGCGTCGGCGGCTCCTTCTTCGGGTTGTCGTATTCGACCAACAATTTTCTCGGACGCGGTGAAGTTCTTTCCTTCAATGCGGCGGCAGGCAATCGCCAGCGCTCGTTCGAGTTTTCATTTACGGAGCCTTACCTGCGTAACCGTCCGATTACGACAAGCCTTTCGCTTTTTACTTCGTCAGCAAAAACATTCGGTGAAGGTACAACGCTTTCGCAAAATACCAATGCGATTCAAGGCACGTCGGGTTCATTGACGGACTTCTTCAATACGAACCAAGAAAATTTGTTCACGCGCACATCGAACGGCGCATCCTTTCTCGTGAGTTCCTCGCTTTCCGAATTTTACCGCAAGCGCCCGTTTACGCAGTCCACGCGCATCGGCCTTTCGTACACGATCCGGCAGGACAGCGTTAAGGAACCGGCGGTCAATGCACAGAACAACGCGCAGACGTTTATTCCAGTGCTTTTCACGCAGCCGAACATTATCACGAGCCGCATTACGCCAACGGTTGTTTACGATACGCGCGATTTCTCGAAGAACCAGAACGATCCCGTGCGCGGCAGGCAGATTCAAGCATCGCTGGCATTCGCGGGCGCGGGCGGCGACGTGCGCACTTATGCGCCGTCACTTCAGTACATACAGTTTATTCCCGTGCGGCGTAAACAGCGCGGCGGCAATCCTGAAGTTTTCGGTTTCCGTCTTGTCGCAGCCAACGTCGGCAGCTTCGCCCAAACTGCCAAAATAAGAAACTCCAACTCGCTGGCCTTCGTCAGCGGCGTGCCGGTTTTTGACAGGTTTTTCCTCGGCGACGAATTCACGATTCGCGGCTATAACGTGCGCTCGATCACGCCGTATGCGCCGATAAATTCTTTTGTTACGTCGCGCAACGTCGTGCTTTCGACGACGGCGACGGGAACAGCCGATACGCCCGCCGATTTTCCGGCTCAACTGCTTGCCACCGCAACACGCATCGGCACATTTACGGGCGCATCCGGCAGCAACGTTTTGAACTTTTCCAATTCGTTTACGCCGATTGGCGGCGACACGCAGCTTCTGGGAAACTTTGAATATCGCATACCCATTTTTGGCCCGGTCAGCGCGGCGGCGTTCGCGGATGTCGGCTCGTCCTTCAATTTGCGCAAGGGGCGCGATCAGGCAATCAACAGCAACTTTTTGGCTGACCAACCATTTCTGCAAACGCTCGGGCTAGGCACTAACTTGAGCTTGCTGGCGGCACGCAACAATCCGAATCTGGCATTTGTGCTCGACCCGAACACACTGCAAACAGCGCTTGTCGTGCGCGGCTCAAGGTTTGTCACGCGCGATGAACTCGTTAGCGCACAGTCGCCTAATATAAATCCGCAAACAGGCTTGCCGCTCGGCTTTCAGCCGGTTTTTCTGCGCGGCGAAGCGCAGACCAACACGATTGTGCGCGTCGGCCAGAGCATCTTTGACCGCTTCACTAATTATCGTTCGAGCATGGGCGCAGAGTTGCGCGTGCAAGTGCCTGTCGTCAACGTTCCCTTTCGTTTGATCTATGCGTTTAACCCGAACGCGCGGCGCGGCGTCACGAGTGAGCTGCCGGGATTCTCCTTTAATGAACGCCGCAGCGTTTTTCGTTTCAGCATCGGGCGAACTTTTTAATTACGCTAGAGTAAACTGTCCAGGCGGCGCAGACATCGTAGTTGATTCAACGTCCGCAATCACCACCCTTTTAAGGAGCATTACGTAAAAGTTATGAAAATCAATCGTTTGTTCGCCGCGTCTCTTTTCCTCGCGGCTGTCACATCTCTTCCCGTTTACGCGCAGCAAAACGCACGTTCGGCTGCACCGGCAGGCGGAGCAGCGGGCGTTGCCGCAGCCATTCCCGACAGCAAAATCGGTTTCATCAATACAGAAGCCTTCGCTGATGAAAAGCAGGGCATCGTGCGCTACGTCACCGCCATGAAAAGCTTGGAACGCGAGTTTCAACCGCGCCAGAATGAACTCATCACCTTGCAGACTCAACTAAAGGGAATTGCCGACGACATCACCAAACTGAACAACAATCAGAGCGTGGTAGATCCGAAGACGATTCAGCAAAAGCAAGAACAGGGCGTCGCCTTACAGAATCAGCTCGAGTTCAAAAAGAAGGAAGCGGAAGCCGCTTACCAGAAGCGTATGCAGGAAGTGGTAGCGCCGATTTCCGATGACATCGGCAAAGCGCTCGATGCCTTCTCGCGCCAGCGCGGTATCAATCTGATGCTCGACATCAGCAAATTCGCGCCAGCCGTGCTCTCAGTCAATCCTGCGATGGATATGACGGCTGCCTTCATCGCCGAGTACAATAGCCGCGCCGCAACGACTGCCGCGCCGCGCCCGCGACGCTAATCAAGGTCTGCTAATTGTTTGTGCCGAAGTCGCGCGGAATCAACCGCGCGACTTCAGCGCACTCTCTTAAGCCGCGTCCCTGCAAACTCCGGCAATCTTTCATCCAAACAAAATCGCGCGAGGCACATCGCGCGGACTATTCCAAATCTGAATTTTTCGAGAGCGCTATGGAGACTATCCTCGACACGCGCGCTATTCAAGCACTACTGCCGCATCGCTTTCCGTTCCTGCTCGTTGATCGCATCATCGAACTCGAGCCGCGAACGCGCATTGTCGGCATCAAGCAAGTTTCCATCGGCGAGCCTTTTTTTCAAGGCCACTTTCCCGGCGCGCCCGTGATGCCCGGCGTGCTCGTCGTCGAAGCCCTCGCGCAGGTCGGTGCTATTCTCGCCCTGCGTGAAATCGAGAACCGCGACGAAAAGCTCGTGCTCTTTAGCGGCATTCAGGAAGCGCGCTTTCGCAAGCCCGTTGTCCCCGGCGACACATTGACACTCGAAGTCACTGCGCTCCGAATCGGCTCGCGCGTGCAGCGTATGCGCGGTGAAGCGAAGGTTGACGGCGTGCTCGTCGCCGAAGCAGTAATTATGAGCATCATGGCTGACCGAGAGGCACTCGCCCAATGAGGAGCAATCCCGTTACCACGCCGACGCCGCTTGGCAATCACGACAAAAGCGCGACCAACAGCGCCGCCGCAACACAAGTTCATCCTGCGGAAAACGCATCTCTTCATAACGCTAACAGATACCAGCCACAGGCAGATTCCGCGACATTTATTCATCCTTCCGCCATCGTCAGCAACAAAGCAAACATCGGGCGCAACTGCTTCATCGGCCCTTACTCGATTATCGGCGACGAAGTTATTTTAGGCGATAACGTGCGGCTCGAATCGCACTGCGTCGTCAAAGGCCGCACACACATCGGCGACGAAACGCATGTTTACCCGTTCGTCTCCGTCGGCCTCGCGTCGCAGGACTTGAAGTATAAGGGCGAGCCTTCGGAAACTCGCATCGGGCGACGCTGTTCGATACGCGAATTCGTCACTGTTCATCGCGGCACAGAGAGCGGCGGAATGCTCACGCAGATTGGCGACGATTGTTTGATTATGGCGCAAGCGCACGTCGCGCATAATTGTCAGGTCGGCAATAAAGTGATTATGACAAATGGTGCGACGCTTGCCGGACACGTCCATGTGGAAGACGGGGCTGTGATCGGCGCTTATTCCGGCGTTCATCAATTCTGCCGCATCGGGCGCGAGGCTTATATCGGTGGTTATTCAGTCATCGTCAAAGACGCGTTGCCGTTTGCGCTCACCGTCGGCAACAGACCCACACGCTGCTACGGCATGAACACAGAAGGCATGAAGCGTCGCGGTTATCCGCACGAAATCACCGAAATACTTCATCACGCTTTTCATCTTTTGCTCAATTCGCGCCTCAACACATCGCAGGCGCTCGCACGCATCGGCGAAGAAATTCACGACTCGCAAGAAGTAAACGTGCTCGTCAACTTCATCGAAACTTCCAAACGCGGAATCGTCAAATAAAATTCTGTTATGCGCTACGGTCTTATCGCGGGCAACGGGCGTTTCCCTTTTTTGGTGCTGGAAGGCGCGCGGCGCGATGGGGTGGAAATGTCCGTCGCGGCGATCCGCGAGGAAACCGATCCGGCGATTGAGAAGATTGCCGCGCGCATTACTTGGGTCGGCATCGGGCAACTCGGCAAAATGATTCGCTTCTTCAAACGCGAAGGAGTGAAGCGCGCGATCATGGCCGGGCAAGTCAAGCATGTGCAGATTTTCAGCGGCGCAATCCCGGACGTGCGTATGCTCAAACTGCTGCTCAAACTCCCGCGCCGCAATACGGATGCGCTCATCGGAGCCATCGCCGACGAACTCGCAAGCGAAGGCATAGAACTAATCGACTCCACCTTTTTCCTGCAAGATTATCTGCCGCGCAAAGGCACGCTATCAAAGCGCGAACCGACGCAGCGCGAGCAAGGCGACATCGCATACGGCCTCGAAGTCACGCGCGAAATCGCACGCCTCGATTTAGGCCAAACCATCGTCGTGCGCGCGCGCGCCTGCGTTGCCATCGAAGCAATGGAAGGCACGGACGCTTGTGTCCTTCGCGCAGGCACACTCGCGCGCGGGCGTCTGACGGTCATCAAAGTTGCGAAGCCCCGTCAAGACATGCGCTTCGATGTACCCGTCGTCGGACTGCCCACGATTAAAGCGATGATCGAAGCCCACGCGACGTGTTTGTGCATTACGGCGGGTAAGACTTTAATGTTTGACCGCGACGAAATGCTCTCACTCACAAACGAAAACCGCATCGCCGTTGTGGCCGTTCCACAGAATTGAGCCTTCAATAATCGTTCTCGTCAAAGAAAAAAAGCGCAACTTGAATGTTGCGCCTCTTCCTTTTCACATGCTTTGTATTTGTAGCTATTAAGGTGTTCCGCCATTGCCTGCTTGCGCTTGCGTCGCTTTCGGGTCGTAGGGCGTGGCGAGGAATTGCTTGGCGGCGGCCTGCGCGTTGTCGTAGGAAACGCCTGTCTCGACGGCCTTTTTGTATTCGGCGACGGCGCGCCCGCGATCACCTTTCGCGTCGTAGGCGTTGCCGCGTTTGATGCGCGCCCATGCGTCGATCCACGCGGGCTTCAAATTGCCGTCGAGCGCGGCCTGAAAATTGTCGAGCGCAAGTTGATAATTACGCTGTTCCAGATAAAGCAAACCGAGGTTGTAGTAAACCCACGAATCCGATTTGTCGAGTTTGAGCGCGGCCTCGAATTGCTGCTGCGCTTCGCTGTACTGTCCTTCGCGGAAAAAATCTATGCCGCGCCGCGCCGCAATCGAGACGCGCAGATCGTCCGAGAGATGCAATAGTTTATTGTTCGGGTCAACGATAACTTCGAGCGGCTGTCCGTTGGTTTCAAAATCGAAGTCCTCGCTTTTGCCTTCGAGCCTCACGACGATTGTTTGATTATTCGCGTCGCCCTCTGCGCGCAGCATTACTTCGACGGGCAAGCGCAGAGTTTCATAGTTTTGCTTGATCGTTCCGCGCGCGTGAAACTTGCCCGCGCGCGTGCGTATAATCTGGTAGTCGGTGGTGAATTCCGGGACGCCCGTGCCTTCGACCCACTGCGCGAAAAAGTATCGGAGACTT
>JBPCOJ010000006.1:0-3306 GCA_051000345.1 Pyrinomonadaceae bacterium
GGCGCGCCAGACATTCGCGCTTTCGACATGACTTCGAGCTTTATTCTTGCCCCTAGCCTCTTGTGCTGCCGCTTTGCGGCGTTTGTGCGGTGCTAAAAGCAGCCGACGGTTTAGAGCAGACCCAAAAATATGAGCCGCGCGGCGTGTGCAGAAAATTGAGGGGACATATGAGTTCTTCAACTGTAACTACATTCTATAAACAAGCGACGTGTCCGGCTTCGGAAACACTGCTTTCCTATTACTCCTACGGACTCTTGACGGAAGAGCGGCGGCGCGTTACGGAGCATCTCGCTGTGTGTGATTTCTGTAATGCCGAACTTCAGTTATTCACCGAACACCCGCCATGCGAAGAAAGCGAGACGGCACAAGAGGAAGAAACGGCGATGCCCTTGAGCTTGCGCTGTCTCGCCGAAGTCCTTCTTGTCGGAAACACGCTCAATGCCGCGACAGCCTTTTTCACGAACACGGTTTACGAGAAAGCGCCGCTCACGTTGACCGACGCATGAGTAGGTCATCATAAAATAAATCGTCGAGCAAATCGTCGCTCACAATCTTCCTGCCCACACGGTTTCGCCATTCGCGGTTTTAACTTAATCTTCCTTTGCGTTCGTTCCGCCGTATAATTCGTCGATCAACGCGCCGTATTTTTCATCCACGACGCGGCGTTTGACTTTGAGCGTCGGCGTCAATTCTCCGCCGTCAATGGAAAACTCTTTGTCGAGCAAGGCGATGCGGCGTATGCGTTCGTAATCGGCAAGCTCGCTCGTTAATTGCGCGACTTCGCGCTGCACGATTTTGACGGCCTGCGGATCGAGGCTCCATTCGCGGTGCGTTTGCGGCACGCCCTGTCCGGCTTTCTTCATCGCGGCGGCGAGCGCTTCCCATTCAGGCACAATCAAAGCGACGGGCTGCTTGCGACCCGCGCCGACGACAACCACTTGATTGACAAGCGCGCTCTGCTTAATCAAGCTTTCGACGAGCTGCGGCGCGATGTATTTGCCGTTCGACAATTTGAATAAATCCTTTTTGCGATCCGTTATATAAAGCCGCCCGCGTTCGTCCATGCGCCCGACATCGCCCGTCGCAAACCAACCGTCACGCATCACGGCGGCAGTCGCTTCGGGCTGATTGTAATAACCGCGCATTACATTTCGCCCGCGTACCAGAATTTCGCCGTCCGGCTCAAACTCGATTTCGATGCCCGGAAACGGCTGCCCCACCGAGCCGACTCGATTATCTTCCGGGCGATTCGCCGACACGATGCAGGTTTCCGTCAAACCGTAGCCCTGCAAAATCGGAATCCCCGCCGCCAGAAAAGCATACGAGAGCGCGGGCGAAAGCGGCGCGCCGCCCGACACGAAATAGCGAAGATGCCCGCCGACGCCCGCACGCCATTTCGAGAAAACCAACTTGCCCGCAATCGTTTGCCCGATGTCCAGAAGCGGCGGAACGGCTTCTCCTTTATCCTTTAATTCGGCATAGCGCGTTCCCGTTTTGAGCGCCCATAAAAAGAGTTTGCGCCGCGCGCCGTCTGCGCCCGTGCCTTGCTTGACGATACGGTGATAAACTTTCTCGAACAAGCGCGGCACCGCCGTCATAATCGTCGGCTGCACTTCGCGCAAATGCTCGCCGACTTGATCGAACGACGCGGCGTAGTAAACGGACACGCCCGCAAAGCAGAAAACGTAAAAAACCGTGCGCTCGAAAATATGCGACAGCGGCAGCACGGAAAGCGCTTTATCCGTTGAAGAGATCGGCAGCGCGCCCGCAATCGCCAGCACATTAGAAACAAAGTTTTCATGCGTCAGCATTACGCCCTTCGGCTCGCCCGTCGTGCCGGATGTATAGATAATCGTCGCAAGGTCTTCGGCACGCACGTTGTTTACTAAACGCTCGAAGGCGTCTTCGTCTATGAGATATTGTGCGCGTCCCTTTTCTTCGAGCGCACTGAGCGTCAGAGCACGCGGCGCATCTATGGCAGCCAATGCGTCCGCGTCGAAGAAAACGGTTTTTTCAATGTGCTCGATTATTTCAATGGCAGCGCGCGCGTGCTTGAAAACTTTGCGCCCCGAAACGAAAAGAAGCCGCGCGCCGGAATCTTCCAGAATAAAACGCACTTGCTCGACGGCCTGCGTCGTGTAGATGGGAACATTGATTGCGCCGACGCACAAAATCGCCAGATCGACGATTGACCATTCGGGGCGATTTTCGGAAATCAGCGCGATGCGGTCGCCCGCTTCGATACCGAATTCGACAAGACCGAGCGCGACAGAACGCACGCGCTCAATAAACGTTTCGGCGCTTGTGTGAAGCCATTGCCCGCCGCGTTTTTCGTTGAGCGCATCCGTCTTGGCGTGGCGCTTGATCGCGTCAAGGCACAGCGCCGGAACGGTTGTCTGTGTGCTAGCTCGGGTGATATTCGATTCGCTTGCCGTTGCCATTTATCTATGATGTAAATGTGTGGAGTTGCAAAAGGAAGCAGCTTGCCTGCTCATCAATTCGCATGACGAATAAAATTCCAAACCGCTTCCCGATTATTTTTAACTTCTAAAAAAGAGATGGTGTGATTCGCCGCCGACGTTTGTTTACGGTTGCGTGCGTCCCGCGCTGACAATATATCACTATGCCCGGAAAAGTCTTTTCAAGTCACACAATACGACAACGATTTTTCGCACAGGCGACGCCGAGACTGCTGCTTTCGATTGCCGCCTGCGGGCATATAATTTCGACGCTTATTGTTTACCTGATCGGAAGATTTCAATTGATGCCGGACGTGTTCGACAAAAACGGCATCGGAATCAAGTTCGCGGCTGATTGCATAGGCTATCGCGCAGAATCGGTTTCGCTGATCGACACGCTAACGCACAAAGGCATCGTCGCGTGGATCACTGCGCCTTCCGAATATCTCGTCAATCCGCTTCACCTTAAACTTTATTCATTGTCGTTCGCCGTTTGCGGGCGCTTGCTCGGCGATAACATTTTAAGCGCCGAGCCGCTCAATTTGCTGTATTACCTTTGCGTCGTGTGGCTCGTGTTCGCGTTAGGCCGCGAAGCCTTTAACGAGCGCGCGGGACTTCTTGCCGCCGCAATCGTCGCCGCATGGCCGTCGTTTCTGCTGCACACGATACAGCTTTTCAGAGACCCTTTATTCATCGCCGCGATGCTTTTACTGCTGCTCGTCTGCGCCCGTCTGCTCACGCGAAATTACGCATGGCCGAAGAATTTTATCGTCGGGGCGATCGGCGCGACAACGGCTTGTTTGCTCTGGCGCTTGCGAAGCGAGATGTGGGAAATAATGTTTCTGAC